>NZ_JBTUJH010000012.1:0-41452 GCF_058343375.1 Alterinioella sp. | reverse complement strand
CGTGGAAACCATCGCCACCCTGCACGCCCAATTCGCGGGCCGGGTGAAGGTCTCGTTCGGCTGGGGCACGCTGCTGACCAACGATTTCCGAGGCCTCGTCCCCAACGACGCCCTCGCCCCGTTCTCATTAGTGTGTAAAGCCGTGGCGGCAAACGGACGACCAACGGTAAAACTGTCCGACAATCCCGAAAAGGCGATGGGACCAGCGGACGAGATCGCCCGCTACAAGCGGGTGTTCGGGGTCGGGGAACAGGAGAGGCTGGAGGTTGTGGTTTGAGGGCTGTCACTTAGTCGTGAATGTCATTTGCCAGACTTCGAAGGAACTTTTTGCGCGTTACCTTTGCGTTACTTCCAAGCAAACCACTACTGTGCCAACGAAGCACGTTTTCTACTGGAACGACAAATATATCGACAACTGGGAACCCGGTGATATCCGAGAGAATGAAACCCTTGATTCCAGAGAGTTTTTCTTGAAAACCCTCCTCGTTGAACGCGCGGCCAGATCCGACTTGGTTACTCGGATTAAAATACACGCCTCCGCGTGTGATTGAACGAACTTCCCACATTCCACCATCGGGGTCGAGCAAGTCATATCCTGCGCCCTCAGAAGGTGCCAGTTCCCAACCATCATTTTCCCATTTGAGTCGCCTTTCAATTATAAAGGAAACACGCCTTCCGTCAGTCAAATATTCCCGAATGTCATCTTTTGTGACTTTGAAGGCTCGGGCGAGTTCATCCTCATCCCACATCATCTGGAATCGTTTCTGCACGAACAAACTCCTTGGTTTACACACCAAAGTCTTGTGTGGCTTGAGCCAATTCGTCAATGCCTCCGGAGAAGAACTATCCGGTTGGTATTCGTGCCTTTCGAACCGTTTGTAACTCCCCAGCAGTTTGCGGTCTTCGTAAATTGTTGATCATTGATCATGACCCCAAGGCGGTCGAAAGGTAAGCTCTCAGCGGCTTTCCACACAAACTGTTCCAGCAGAATCTTTCCGTTTCGGACCTCACCCACTTCAAACGCAACGTAGCCACCTGGCTTCAGGATACGGGCTTGCTCGGCAAGGGCACGGTGAACCATAGAGGTCCAAGCGTCCTCTGTACGATGCATGTCGATGGCGACTGTCTCCGGGTCGATACCTGCAAACCAGCAGCGCAACCAGTTGTCGGAAGCATACTGCACAATATCAAGGAATGGCGGCGAAGTGACGGTCAGATCGACGGAGGCATCAGCGATGCCCGGAACGTCCCACGCATAACCGGTATGCAGGCTCGATTGTACCTGGCTTGGCGCACAGCCGCTCTTGAGCAGGGTTTTCGATTTCTTGAGGATAACGGCAACAACGTCGCGTTCGGGCGGAGATACCCCCGATTTCTCATTGATCTTGAGTTGTGCCTTTATAGAAACCGCTTGGTTTGGCGGCATCGAGCGGCCTGAGAAGAACCCTGGAGAATGGCCAGAAAGCCGATTGATTGCCACCATCCGGATCCAGTCCGCCACAGGATCGACATTGGCGACACCGAGGGGTGCATTTTCTGCAAGCCAAAGGCGCAGTGCTTCCAGTTTCTCAAGCGTTTTAGGGTGATAGAATGCCAGCAGGTCTTCGCGCTTGATCTCACCTTTGGACCAATCAACAGTGCCAAACGCCTCCGCGACCTGTTGCAAAGTGATCGGGCGAAGGCGCGGCCGTGTGAGCAGAATGGATAACGGGCTTATGTCGTTTCCGTAGGCTTGTCGACCCATCAGTGCGGCCTGCACGGGCGTCGTTCCTCGTCCCATGAAAGGATCAAAAACCACATCTCCGGGTTTGGTCAGACGTGTGATGAAGAATTCCGGTAGCTGCGCTTTGAAACACGCTCGATAGGAAATCTCGTGGATTGTATGTGAACGGCGCTGGCCAGACGTCCAAAATTCGTTGATGAAATACGGAACACTCTCATGCTCTTCTTGCATTGTGCGCCGCCCAAACTCATCGAAATTGGCAATCCCTTCGACGATGTCGTCGGCAGCATCTTGCGAACTTCGCTGGTCAAAGAGGGATAGCTGGTTCATAGCTTCTCCAATTATTCTCTGCCACCTTAGCGCATCGACAGAGGAAGTACAGCAGGAATCACCAAAAATACGTTGACCAAATGGAGAAATATCCTCACTCAAACTCAACCCCGCCGCGCCCCTTCTTCACCGCCCCCCGCACCTTCTGCGCCTTCAGCCGCCGCTCCACCGACCTCCTTGTCGGGCGCGTCGGGCACCGCCGTTTCGCCACCAATGTCGCCGCCAGATTGTTATCTCTTCGACATTCCGTAGGGCGAATTTCACCCCGCCATCACCGGCAAAGGCGGGATAAATCCCGCCCTACACCCGCCCCACATCCATCCGCTGATGCAACACCCGCAGCACCGTCACGCGCGCCTCGTCCTCCCGAAAGAACACCACATGGCTCTCCGCCACGGCGCGGCACAGGCCGGGTTTCACGTCATCGGCCATTTGTGATGCGGTGCGCCCGGTCAGTAACCCATTGATCCGGGCATGTATCAGGTCAAGATACGCATCCGCCCGGTCCAATCCCCATATGTCGGACGTGTAGTCATGGATGCCGATCAGGTCGGCATCCGCTTCCGGCGCGATCACCAGATCCTTCACAGCGCGTGCCGCTTTCGGTATTCCGCATGCCGCGCAGCCTTCCATTTATCGTAATCCCATGGCTTGGCCGGTCCACTCGCCTCACCCTTCTCGATCTCTGCCCGCAAGCGCGTAAGCTTCGCCTCCTCCTCCTCAAGCAGCCGCAACCCCGCCCGGATCACGTCACTGGCCGAGCCATAACGGCCTTCAGAAACTTTCTCGTCGATGAACCCGGCGAAATGGTCGCCAAGCGAAACCGATGTGTTGCGCGCCATGTCAAATCTCCGATACCGGCCTGTACCAATATTTGGTAATCTCACGCGCCATGTCAACCGTTGGGCGGGGTTCACCCCGCCATCCCTCACTCCAACTCAACCCCGCCGCGCCCCTTCTTCACTACCCCCCGCACCTTCTTCGCCTTCAGCCGCCGCTCCACCGACCCCCTTGTCGGGCGCGTCGGTCGCCGCCGTTTCGCCACCAATGTCGCCGCCAGCACCAGCTCCGCCAACCGCTGCCGCGCGATTTCGCGGTTTCTGGCCTGCGAACGGGTTTCCTGCACGAAAATCACCACCGCGCCGTCCCGCGTCCAGCGTTGCCCGGCCAGCCGCCGCAGCCGTCGCTTCACCGCATCGCTCAAATGCGGCGAGCGCTCCGCCTCGAACCGCAGCTCCACCGCCGTCGAGACCTTGTTGACATTCTGCCCGCCCGGCCCGGACGCGCGCACCAAGCCCTCGGTCCGCTCCCACTCGGCGCTCTCGATCTGGTCGTTGATCCGCAGCATGTCCGCCCCCCCGGCATGCCCTGGATATGCATGCATTGTGGCACCTGATATCAGCCACCCTCTTGCGCGGCCACATCGCGCGCCATGGCCAGCGATCCGCCTCGCCGCCATCCCGGTCATGCCGCGCAGCCTGTCATCGCCGGCACCATAGGCAAGGCCAGGCTCCGGAACCAGGTCGGGGCATGGGTGCCGCGTTGATTTCTCAACGAAAAGGGCCGCCACATCGGGCGACCCTTCACGAGAATTTAAGGAGGCGGGGTCGGGTTGGATCGAAGTCCCGCCCGGGGCGCGGTTTTCACCGCTAGGATTGCCTAAAGGCGATCTCCCCAGACTGTCCCGACGCCATTCTCCAATACCTCTCTTGACACTGGATCACCTCCTTCCATTTCGTTGCTGTTAGAGGCAGGTTGCCATAGATTTTGTGTTTGTCAAAACATTTTATGCAATTTGTGCCGTCAGGCGCGCCGTGATCATGCGGAACGGCACCAGGGCCAGCAGTGCCAGGCTCAGCTTGACCAGCCAATCCGCCAGCGCCAATGACACCCATAACGGCACCGCCGCGCCCAGACCCAACAGCGGCAGGATCTCACCCGCCCAGGCCACGTCATTGCCCGGTTCAAGAAATGTCAGGCTGGCCGAAAAGGCGATGCTGAAGAAGATCACCGTATCAACCGAGGATCCCACCAATGTCGATGCCAGCGGTGCCCGCCACCAGGCCCCGGCGCGCAGCCGGTCAAAGATGGCCACATCCAGCAATTGCGCGGTCAGAAAGGCCAGGCCCGATCCGATGGCAATGCGGAGCGTCACCAGCGGGCCGAACTCGCCGATGATCTGGGTGCCGATCAGCGAAGATATCACGCCGATGCCAAAACCCACGATCACCACCCGCCGCGCGGCGGCGGTGCCATAGACGCGGTTCATGATGTCGGTGACCAGAAAGGCCACCGGATAGGTAAACGCGCCCCAGGTCAGCCATTGGCCGAACAGGAACTGAACAAGGATATTGGAGGCGACAACAACGGTCGCCATGGCAAGGATGCCGGGCAGGTAAGTGCGGGTCATGTTTCTGGTCCGTTTTGACAAGGTAGCGGAGACTTGGCCCGGCGCGAGAGGCCAGGAACCCGCGCGCTCTACCCAGTGCTGCCCCGATTGGCAAGCGCGCCGAAGAATTTTCCTGAAAATTCTTCCGGTCCGAAAAATCTTGAAGAAAGATTTTTCCGGCCCTCAGCGCATCACTTCAGCCACCGCATTTGCCACCACCGGGATGCTCTCGGGCGTCAGGCCGGCCAGGTTGATCCGGCTGTCACCGATCAGATAGATGCCAAATTCGTCGCGCAGCCGGTCGACCTGATCGGGCGTCGCCCCCAACAGCGAGAACATGCCCTGATGCGATGCGACAAACCCGAACCGGTCCGACCCCGTGACCCGTTGCAGCTCTGCCGCAAACGCGGCCCGGTTGGCCTGAATGGCCTCGCGCATGCCGCGCAATTCGCTCCGCCACATATCGGTCAGCCCGGCATCGCCCAGAATGGTCTGCACCGCACGCGCGCCGTGATCGGGCGGAAAGGTGAAATTCTGCCGGTTCAGCCAGGCCAGATGCTTGCCCGCCGCATCGGCCGCGCCGGCATCCGCAGTGACCGCCATCGCAATACCCACACGGTCCCGGTAAAGCCCGAAATTCTTGGAGCACGACGCCGCCAGCAGCATTTCCGGCACCATCCCTGCCAGCATCCTTGTGCCCGCCGCGTCCTCCTCCAGCCCCTGACCAAAGCCTTGATAGGCCATGTCCACGAACGGGATCGCGCCGGTATACTGACAGATCTTGCCGACCGCGCGCCAGTCATCGGTCTCCAGATCAACGCCGGTGGGGTTGTGGCAGCAGCCATGCAGCAAGATCACATCGCCCGCTTTCGCCCCCGCCAGATCGGCCATCATGCCGTCCCGGTCAAGCCCGCCCGTGGCCGCATCGAAATACCGGTATTCGCGCAGGTTCAGGCCCAGATACGCGGCCATCGCCGTGTGATTGGCCCAGGTCGGTGCCGAAACCCAAATCGTGACCTCAGGCGTCAGCAGTTTGATCATCTCCAGCAGCTGACGCACCGCACCGGTGCCGCCGGGGGTTGCGACCGCCCCGATCCGCTCAGCCGACACGCCATCGCCCAGAATCAAGCCGCGCATCGCCGCCAGAAAGCCCGGATCACCGGCCGGCGAGATATAGCTCTTGGTGTCCTGTTCGCGCCAGATCCGTTCCTCGGCCGCCTTTACCGCCGCCATTACCGGCGTGCGGCCATCGCGCGTCTTGTAAACGCCAACGCCCAGATCCACCTTGTCGGTCCGCGGATCGTTGCGGAACATGGCGATCAGACGGATGATCTGGTCGGCTTCGGGCGGGGTCAGGGTCTCGAACATCGGGCGTGGCTCCTCAGGCGGGAAAACGGGACGGGTCGCGGTCACGGGTCAGAATTCGGCTATGATCTTCGCGGCGGACCGTCCGGAACCCGGCCTGTTTGTAGACCTGCAAGGCGCGCGGATGGTCCAGGCTGCAGGTGTTCAGCGTCATCCGGGTCACACCGGCGCGCGCCCAGCCAGCCGCGATTGCCGCTGCCAGCAATTTCGCACCGATGCCGGTTCCGACCGCCTGCGGCACCAGCCCGAAATAGGCCAGATCGCAGATGCCGGGCTGGCGCCAGTCCAGCAGGAAAAACCCCTGTGGCCAGCCATCGCGGCTGGCGGTGGTCATTTCCATATCAGGATGGCCAAGCTCGGCGCGCAAAATCTCCGGGTCCTCGTCGAACTTGTCGACCCATTCATAGTCGCGCCCAACAGCCCCATAAAGCGCCAGGAAAAACCACGCTGGCGGGTTTTTCGCCACCTCCAGCCGGACATCCTCGGGCATGTCGGGGGGGGCGGCGGCAGGCGGCGCATCCATCGCCAGAAAGGTAACCGTATAGGGCAGCTTCGTGCCCGCCGGAATGACGCTCATCCGGTTTCGACCCTCAGTTGTTCAAACTGGCCCCATTCGGACCACGACCCATCATAAAGCGCCACATCGCGGTGGCCCAGCATCTCAAGCCCCAGCGACAGGATCGCCGCCGTCACCCCGGAGCCGCAGGTGGTAATGATGCGCTTTTTCAGATCGACGCCGGCATCGGTAAAGGCCGCCCGCAGCGCATCGCCGCGCTTCATGGTGCCATCGGCGTTCAGCAGTTCGGCGTAATGCACATTGAACGAGCCCGGAATATGGCCCGCGCGCAGCCCGGCGCGCGGCTCCGGCGCATCGCCGCGAAACCGGTCCGCCCCGCGCGCATCGACAATCTGCCAATCGCCCAGCTTGGCGGCGGCGGCCACCTGCGTCACATCCTTGACCAGATGCGCCTGACGTTGCGCGGTCATGTGCCGGTCGCGCAGGATGGGGGGCATATCCTCCACCTCGCGGCCCTCGGCGCGCCATTTTGGATATCCGCCATCCAGCACCGCGATATCGGTCTTGCCCATCAGCCGGAACAGCCACCAGACCCGCGCGGCGGAAAACAGCCCCATGCCGTCATAGACCACAACCTGATGCCCGTCACCGACGCCCATCGCCCGCAGCCGCGACATGAATTTCTCGGTCGGCGGGGCCATATGCGGCAGCGCGCTGGCACTGTCCGAAACATCTTCAATATCGAAAAACCGCGCACCGGGGATGTGGCCCGCATCATATTCGGCGCGGGCGTCGCGGCCCATATCGGGCAGATACCAGGACGCATCCAGCACCCGCAGATCGGGGTCTTTCAGGTGATCGGCCAGCCACTGCGTGGAGACGAGGGTTTTCGGATCATCGGCGGGCATCGGCGGCCTCCCTCAATTGCTGCTTTTCATCGCGCATAGCCCTACGGCATATGGCTTGGGGCTGGCAAGGGGGCGGAAGAATCGCGCCTAACCCCGGTCGCGCATCAGCCGTGATTTCTGGCGTTGCCAGTCCCGCTTGGCCTCATCGGCGCGCTTGTCGTGGTTCTTCTTGCCCTTGGCGATGCCGATCTTGAGCTTCACAAAGCCCTTGTGGTTGAAATACATCACCAAAGGCACCAGCGTCATGCCCTGGCGCTGGGTCGCGTTCCACAGCTTTGAAAGCTGTTTCTTGCTGACCAGCAGCTTGCGGCGGCGCCGTTCCTCATGGCCCCAGGTCCTGGCCTGCGCATAGGGGGCGACATAGGAGTTTACCAGCCACAGCTCCCCCTCCTCGACCGCGGCATAGCTTTCGGCGATATTGGCACCGCCCTGACGCAGCGATTTGACCTCGGAGCCTTCCAGAATGATGCCGCATTCAAGATCATCCTCGATGGCATAATCATAGCGCGCGCGCCGGTTCTCGGCGATCACCTTGTAATTGGGGTCTGAGGGTTTCTTGGCCATGGCCTGCCCCATGTAATGGGCAGGCCATGCACTGTCCAGTTGCGCCATCCGGTCCGGGCGGAATTCATCCCGCCGCCGCGGGATCGTGACAGGGATTTCGGCGGTCGGCAGGCCGGGCTTTGCCCCGAAAAATGACACTTGCGTCATTTGTAAGTGACACTTGTGTCATTTATGCCGTTGCATGAGGCCCGATCAGTGGATCAGGCTGGCATGGCGCAGCGCTGCCTGAATGGCGCGTTTGGTGGCCTCCTCGACCGGCAAAAGCGGCAGGCGCACCTCTTCTGCGCACAGCCCCAGCATCGCCATCGCGGCCTTGGCACCGGCCACGCCCGGCTCCAGGAAAATGGCCTCATGCAGCGGCATCAGCCTGTCCTGATACTCCAGCGCCTTGGCCCAATCACCCGCCGCCATCGCCGCCTGAAATTCAGCGCAGAGGCGCGGCGCGACATTGGCGGAAACGCTGATGCAGCCGACCCCGCCATGCGCATTGAAGCCAAGCGCAGAGGCATCCTCGGCCGAAAGCTGGATGAAATCCGGCCCGCAGGTCTGGCGCTGCTTGCTGACCCGCGCCATATCGGCGGTGGCGTCCTTGACCCCGACGATAAAGGGCAGTTTCGCCAGTTCGCCCATGGTTTCGGCGCTCATGTCGATGACCGAACGCGGCGGGATATTATAGATATAGATCGGCAACCCGATGGCGTTCAGCGCGGTGTAATGCGCAATCAGCCCGCGCTGTGTCGGCTTGTTGTAATAGGGTGTGACGACAAGCGCCGCATCGGCCCCCACATCCTTGGCGTGCTGCACGAAACGGATGGCCTCGGCGGTGTTGTTGGACCCGGCCCCGGCCATCACCGGCACCCGCCCGGCGGCAGCTTTCACCACGGCCTCGATCACCTGTTCATGTTCCGCATGCGTCAATGTCGGGCTTTCGCCGGTGGTGCCGACCGGAACCAACCCGTTCGAACCTTCGGCAATATGCCAATCGACCAGTTTCTTGAGCGTGTCAAAATCCACTGCGCCGTCTTTGAACGGCGTGACCAATGCGGGCATCGAGCCTTTGAACATAACACGCTTCCTTTTCTCAGGGTTAAGCCGGGATCGGCGGGTTTCGGCGGATTTCGGTCCGTTGCGCTGCTCTTGCCAAACTCGTGTGTTGCAAGCAAGGGCATAGGCACTATCCTTATGCAGTAATTGCAAGGTGGACACGGATGAAGCCCTTTCTTTTCGGCCTGTTACTGGGCCTGATGCCAATGGCCGCAGCGGCCACGCCCGAAGCGCTTTCCGAGGCGATTGCGGCATTGGGCGCGCGCGACTATGAAACCGCCGCCGCCGCGCAGGCCCGGATCACCGATACCGCCGCCGCCGATGTCGTGACCTGGCTGCGGCTGCGCCAGGGCCAGGGCGAGATGTCCGAATACCTCGAGTTCATCGCCGATCACAGCGATTGGCCGGGCATGATCCTGCTGCGGCGCGAGGGCGAGCAGTCGATCCCAGAAACCGCCGCGCCGGAACGGGTGCTGGCCTATTTCAACGGCGCGCGGCCGCGCACCGGGGCCGGATCGCTGCGCCTTGCCGCGGCCCTGTGGGAAACCGATCAACGCGACGCCGCCATGGCTGAGGCCCGCCGGGCCTGGACCACGATGTCACTATCCGAGGAAGACCAGGACCAGTTCATGATCGACTGGCCCCGCACCCTGCGCAGCGAACATGAGGCGCGGCTGGATTTTCTGTTATGGGAAAACCGGGCCACCCAGGCCCGGGCCATGTATCCGCTGGTCGATGATGGCTGGGAACGTCTGGCCGAGGCGCGGCTGGCGCTGCGGGCGCGTCGCGATGGCGTCAATGCGCTGATCTCGGCGGTGCCCGCCAATTTGCGCTCTGACCCCGGCCTGAATTTCGAGCGTTTCATCTGGCGTATGCGCGAGGGGCTGGAAGAGTCCGCGCGCGAGCTGATCGAAGCCTCATCCGAGAGCGCCGCGACCCTTGGCCGGCCTCTGGAATGGGCCAACCGGCGGCGTCAACTGGCGCGGTCGCTGATGCGCGCGGGCGATTTGCCGGCCGCCTACCGGGTGGCGGCAAACCACCAGATCGAGGCCGCGGATAACGCCTCGAGCTATTCCGACCTGGAATGGATCGCGGGCTATACCGCGTTTCGGATGGGCCGCTATGACACCGCGCTGCATCATTTCAACGATTTCCGGGCCGCGGTCTATTCGCCCATTTCCATGGGCCGCGCCGGATATTGGATTGGCCGCACGCAAGAGGAATTGGGCAATCCACAAGCCGCCGCCGAGGCCTATGCCCAGGGGGCTGAGTATCAGAGCAGTTTCTACGGCCAGCTTGCCGCTGAACGCGCCGGATTGCCGACCGATCCGGATTTTACCGGGCAGGAAGATTTCGGGCGCTGGCAGGATGCGGGTTTTGTCGGCGATGATATATTCCGCGCCGGGTTGCGTCTCTTTGAGGCTGACCAGATCGACCTTGCGGAACGGTTCTGGACCCATCTTTCCGACAGCCTGTCGCGGCAGGATGCGGGGCGTCTGGCCGCACTGGCGCTTGACCTTGGCAGCCCGCGTATCGCGCTGAAAATCGCCAAACGCGCGGCGCAGGCCGGGCATGAGATCATGCGCGCCTATTACCCGATCTACCCCGATCTGGTGGCCGCCGATCTGCCCGTTTCCGACCGGCTGGCGCTGTCGATTGCGCGGCGCGAATCCGAGTTCAACCCATCCGTGATCAGCGGTGCCGGGGCAATCGGGCTGATGCAGGTGATGCCGCGCACGGGGCGCGAAACGGCCGGCCGGTTGGGCCTTGCCTTTGACGAAGGCCGGATGCAGAGCGATGCGGGCTATAACGCCACCCTTGGGGCGGCCTATCTGGCCTATCTGATCGAAGAATTTGGCCCCAACCCGGTGCTGATTGCGGTGGCCTATAATGCCGGGCCGTCGCGGGCGCGGCGCTGGTCCGAGGCCAATGGCGACCCGTGGGACGCGGAGGTGGATATCATCGACTGGATCGAGGAGATCCCGTTTCGTGAGACCCGCAATTACGTCATGCGCGTGACCGAGGCGATGCGGATCTATCAGGCCCATCTGACCGGCGAATTGCCGCGCCAGAGCCTCAGCCAGTTGCTGCGCCAGCGTTAGCGCGCTCGCGCCAGAAGGTGAACAGCCCCGCAGCCACGATGATCGCAGCCCCGATCAGGACCGGTGTTTCGATCACCTCGCCAAAGAGGCTGACCGCCAGGATCGAGACAAAGATCAGTTGAAAATAGGCAAAGGGCTGCACGGCGCCGGCCTCGGCCACCTCATAGGTGCGGATCAGCAGGTAATGGCCAAGCGCGCCGGTGACGCAAAGCAATGCCATCCAGCCCCAATCGGGCGCGGTCATCGGCTCCCAGAACCAAATGCCAATGGCAGTGGCGGCAATCGCGCCGATAGTGCCGGTCCAGAAAAAACTGGTCATCGCGCTGTCCTTGCGGGCGGCATAGCGCGTCAGCAGCCCGTAAAGCGCGAACATGATGGCGGCCAGCAGCGGAATAAGGGCGGCGGGGGAAAAGACACCGATGCCGGGGCGCAGGATGATCACGATACCGATCAGGCCCACCGCGATCGCCAGCCAGCGCCGCCAGCCCACCCGTTCGCCCAGAACCGGGCCCGACAGGGCCGCGATGATCAACGGGAAACTGGCGAACACGGCATGGGTTTCGACCAGGCCCAGAAGGACATAGGCCACCACCGAGACCATGATCTCCAGCACCAGCAGAACCGCGCGAAACGATTGCAGGGCCCATTGGCGGCTGGCCATGGCGTGCCGCAGCCCGCCCGGCCTGCGCGCCAGCAGGGCAATCACGAAAGCGGCGAAGAACCAGTAGCGGATCATCACCACCATGAAGACGTTGTATTCCGCCGCCAGATAGCGCGAGATCACATCCTGCGAGGCAAAGACCGCTGTGGTCGCGATCATCAGGATGATGCCCAAACTGGTGTTATTGCCCATCGCGCAATCTGCCCACACTCATATGTCTCTTGCGGCCATAACCCGGCAACCGGGTCACGTCGAACCCGGCCGCATTCAGCGCGCGTCGCACATGGCCCGCAGCGGTATAGGTGGCAAAGGTGCCACCGGGGCAGGTGTGGCCCCCGACCGCCGCCATCAGATCGGGCTGCCACAATTCGGGGTTCCTGGCGGGCGAAAAGCCATCCAGAAACCAGGCATCGGCCTTGTCAGACCAGGCCGGCAGGGTTTGCCTTGCATCGCCAATGACAAGGCGCAGTTCAAGATCCGGGCGGATCAGGGGCTTGCCGGGATCGGCGAGGGCAGCGGCGATATCATCGGCATGGGGCGCGGTCTCGGGGAAAGCCGACAGCGCCCGGGTGGCATCCTCCGGCGGCATCGGGAAGGCTTCGAAACTGGTGAAGCGCAGCGGCCCCGCAATGCCAGTGGCGCGCCACGCGGACCAGGCCGCGATCAGGTTCAACCCGGTGCCGAAGCCCAGTTCGGCGATATGAAAACCGGGGGCAAAGCGCGCGGGCAGGCCATTGCCGGCCAGAAACACATGACCCGTCTCGGCCAGCCCGTTTTCCAGCGAATAATAGGGATCGTCAAAGCGTTCCGAGACCGGCACGCCGCCACCCCGCCACAGCACCCGGTCTGTCTGGTCGCGCTTCATCCTGTGCCCTATGAAGGGTTTCGATATCTGGGGCAAGTGGGGCAATATGGTGGATGTCACGATCAGGGGGGCGGGGATCTTTGGCCTGTCAGTGGCCTGGGCCTGCGTATCGCGCGGCGCGCGCGTGCGGGTGATCGACCCGGGCGGCGTTGCTTCGGGGGCTTCGGGCGGGTTGATGGGTGCGCTGGCCCCGCATGTGCCGGAACGCTGGAACGACAAGAAAGCGCTGCAATTTGAGAGTTTGCAGCGGGCCGAAAGCCTCTGGGCCGAAGTGGCCGAGGCAAGCGGGCAAGACCCCGGATATGCCCGCACCGGCCGCATTCAGCCGGTCGGCGCGCTGGATCTCGCCGCTGAACGCGCCGGCAACGCGCAAGACCTGTGGCAGGGGCGCTATGTCTGGCGCGTCGCCCCGGTGGCCGAGTTCGCCCCTTTCGCGCCGCTGACCGCCTCGGGGCTGGTGATCCACGATACGCTGACGGCGCGGGTGCATCCGCGCAAGGCCACCCGTGCGCTGGCCGCCGCCTTGCAGGCAAAGGGCGTTGAGATCCTGCCCGACGGGGCCGAACGGGGGGCGGTGATCCATGCCACCGGCCATGCCGGGCTGGCGACGCTTTCGCGCGATCTGGGTGCCGCGGTTGGCGCGCCGATCAAGGGCCAGGCGGCGCTGCTGGATTATGATGCAAGCGACCTGCCGCAGATATTTGTCGATGGGCTGCATGTCGTGCCGCATGGCGATGGCACCACCGCGATCGGATCGACCACTGAGCGCGAATTCGAGGACCCGGCCCGCTGTGATGGCGCTCTGGACGATATTCTTGGCCGCCTTGTCCGGCTGGTGCCGGTGCTGAAGGATGTCACCGTTCTGGAACGCTGGGCCGGGCTGCGCCCGCGCGCCCGGTCACGGGCCCCGATGCTGGGGGCCTATCCGGGCCGGGCCGGGCATTTCATTGCCAATGGCGGCTTCAAGATCGGCTTTGGCATGGCCCCCGTGGTGGCCGAGATGTTGGCCGATCTGGTGCTGGAGGGGCGCGACACGATCCCCGAAAGCTTTCGCGTGGCGGCGTCCTTGCCGAAATCACGCGGTTAGGGGTGCAACCCGGCTTCGGCGCGCAGCGCGGCCATCAGTTCGGTCAGGGTTGCGAGATAGCGCTCATTGGTCAGCCGCCCGTCGGTATCGAATTGCGCAGCCGCCGAACCGACCAGAACCTCCGGCCCGACCAGCAGCCGGGGCCGAAACGGGTTGAGCGCGAGGCGCATGATCCATTGCGCCCGTTCGCCGCCCGAGCGCCCGGCCGTGGCCGACATCAGCGCCACGGGTTTGTCGCGCCATGGGTTCGCCTTGATGCGGCTGACCCAATCGAGCGCATTCTTCAACACGCCCGAGATGGATTTGTTATATTCCGGGCCAGCGATGATGACCGCATCGGCAGCCGCAATCTGATCGGCCAGGCGAGTGACGGCATCGGGCATTCCCTGGGCCTCGAGATCGCCATCATAAAGCGGCAGGCGCAGATCGGCGCGGGTGAAATGGGCGGGGTCGAACAGACGTGCCGCCTCGGCCATCAGCATGGTGTTGAGCGACGCCGCCCGCAGCGATCCCGATAGTCCCAGGATGTGTCCCGTTGCCATCTGCATTGCTCCTTTTTTTCTGGCATTTCCCTGCGTTCAGATATCCCGAACCGGGGGCGCGTGCATATCCATATCGGCGCACAGGGGCATGTGCGGCAAGCATGGCGTCGCGGCCTTTGGCCCGCCGGCGCATCCTGGTTGCTTGAAGCGGGCGGGGCTTGGGTGTATCTGCCGGGGCGATGAAACGGATTTTCGACAT
The DNA here is from genome assembly GCF_058343375.1 of Alterinioella sp. Taxonomy (NCBI): domain Bacteria; kingdom Pseudomonadati; phylum Pseudomonadota; class Alphaproteobacteria; order Rhodobacterales; family Paracoccaceae; genus Alterinioella; species Alterinioella sp. The sequence continues at coordinate 27,156 of NZ_JBTUJH010000012.1, read as the reverse complement.
GGATGACCGCACCCGCCTGCCCTGGCGGTTTTTCGGTCAATGCGCGGCGGGGCTGATCGGCGGGCCTTGCGGCCAGCCCCTCAGCCGCAGCAGAATTATCCACCCCCCGAACGAAAGAACGCACCGATGACCGGCAAGACACTCTATGACAAGATCTGGGACGCGCATCTGGCGCATGAGGCCGAGGACGGCACCTGCCTGCTCTATATCGACCGCCATCTGGTGCATGAGGTGACCAGCCCGCAGGCATTCGAGGGGCTGCGCATGACCGGCCGCACCGTGCGCGCACCCGACAAGACCATCGCCGTGCCGGACCATAACGTGCCCACCACGCTGGACCGGGTAAACGGCATCACCAATCCCGAAAGCCGCATTCAGGTCGAGGCGCTGGATAAGAACGCCCGCGATTTCGGCATCCATTATTACCCGGTCTCGGATATACGTCAGGGCATCGTCCATATCGTCGGCCCCGAACAGGGCTGGACCCTGCCGGGCATGACCGTGGTGTGCGGCGACAGCCACACCGCCACGCATGGCGCGTTCGGCGCGCTGGCGCATGGTATCGGCACCTCCGAGGTGGAACATGTGCTGGCCACGCAGACCCTGATCCAGAAGAAATCGAAGAACATGAAAGTGGAGATCACCGGCAAGCTGCGCCCCGGCGTGACCGCCAAGGACATCACCATGTCGGTGATCGGTGAAACCGGCACCGCGGGCGGCACCGGCTATGTGATCGAATATTGCGGCGAAGCCATTCGCGATCTGTCCATGGAAGGCCGCATGACGGTCTGCAACATGGCGATCGAGGGCGGCGCGCGGGCCGGGCTGATTGCGCCCGATCAGACCACCTATGACTATGTTCAGGGTCGCCCGCACGCGCCCAAGGGGGCGCAATGGGAGGCCGCGCTTGCATGGTGGAAAACGCTTTATTCCGACGATGATGCGCAATGGGATCTGACCCTGACCCTGAAGGGCGAGGATATCGCGCCGGTGGTGACCTGGGGCACCTCGCCCGAGGATGTTCTGCCGATCACGGCCAAGGTGCCGGACCCGTCCGATTTCGAGGGCGGCAAGGTCGATGCGGTCAGGCGGTCGCTGGAATATATGGGGCTTGAGCCGGGCACGCCGCTCAATGAGGTTGCCCTCGACACCGTCTTTAGCGGCTCCTGCACCAATGGCCGGATCGTGGATCTGCGCGCCGCCGCCGCCGTGCTGAAGGGCCACAAGATCAAGGACGGGCTGCGCGCCATGGTGGTGCCGGGATCGGGGCTGGTGCGGGCGCAGGCCGAAGAAGAGGGGCTGGCCGACATCTTTATCGAGGCGGGCTTTGAATGGCGTCTGGCGGGCTGTTCCATGTGCCTGGCGATGAACCCCGACCAACTGTCCCCCGGCGAACGCTGCGCGGCCACATCGAACCGCAATTTCGAAGGCCGTCAGGGCCGTGGTGGCCGCACCCATCTGCTGTCGCCCGCGATGGCGGCGGCGGCGGCGATCACCGGGCATCTGACCGATATTCGGGAAATGATGTGACGGCACCCTTTCAGATGGATTGACGCAAAGGGCGTGGGGGCAATCTCCGCGCCCCTTTTTCCTTGGGCCCGATCCGAAACGACCGCTTCTCGATCCGCACCCTGTCTCAGCGAGGCGAGGGAACGCTTCAAGGGCCCGGAAATTTGCAGAAAAAGCACAGGATCAATTGCTTACCCCGGCCATTCTTGCGGATGCGTGAAGAAGGTGCATTTGCGGAACCCGAACTCTTCTGCTAGAACATTCACTCAATAATAACAAATATCCGGCAGGTAATCTCCATGACCTCTCTTGCACGCTCCGCCTGGCGCGAGCTGATTTCGCCGCTGTTTCGCCGCCCTTCCGTTGTCCAACTGGCGGCGCTGTGCCACCGCACCGGCCCTGATGGGCTGGAGATCATGCTTGTGCGCAGCTCTCGCAGGCGCTGGATTCTGCCCAAGGGCTGGCCGATTGACGGGTTGAGCGGTGCCCAGACCGCGATGCAGGAAGCCTGGGAGGAAGGTGGCGTCAGCGATGGCAAACCGGCCAAACATGCGCTTGGGTCCTTTGATACCGTAAAGCGGACGGACAGTGGCACCCAGATGCCCTGCGAAATCCATGTCTACCCCATCAAAGTGCTTGAAACGCAACCAGAATTTCCCGAATCCGATGACCGCGATCCAACCTGGGTATCGGTGGCGGATGCCGTGGAAATGGTCGAGGAAGCCGGCCTGAAAGACATCCTGACCAAATTTGGCACCGCCCAAGCCAGGTAGCCCCGATATTGTGGCCCTGCGCGTTTGGGCGTTTTCCTTTTAGGGCGAGTCGCGCCAAATCGAATTCACCGGCTGGCCCGAACGCATTCGATTGCGCGGCCGGTGCCGAAGGCTGGACGGTGAATGCTCGAATCCGATCAGGCGCGACACGCTATAAACAGGCCCTGATGGCCGTTCAGGGCAGCGCCCGATCACTCCAGATCCGGAAGATCCACAAGCCTTGAAAGCTCGGCAGCCGCCGTTTTCAGCGCTTCGAGGTAGTCGAGGACCCTATCGGCAGGGAAGCGCAGCGTGGGCGCGTGGAACGATAATGTCGCCATCAGGCGGCCATGCGTGTCCAGTATCGGAACCGCCAGCGCGACCATATCCTGCATGAATTCCTCGCGATCCTGCGAATACCCGTTCTGCTGGATCCTGCCGATCTCCTGGCGAAGCGCATCGCGGTCGGTGATCGTGTTGGGCGTGAACCGCTTCAGCTCGGCCGCCTGCAAAAAGAGGTCCAGATGCGACGGGGCCAGCGAGCTGAGATACATTTTCCCGGCGGCCGTGCTGTGGAAAGGCACATGCGTGCCGGGCGGCAATTGTATCCTGAGCGGCCATTCCGTCTCGACGCGTTCGAGATAGAACATGTCATTGCGGTCAGGCAGCGTGATATTGCAGGTTTCGCCAATCTCGCGGCTCAACTTGCGCAGGATCGCCAGCCGGGCGGTGCGAATGCGCCGCGAGGACAGAATGCCACCGGCCAATATGCGCAACCGGGGGCCGGGCGAATAGGTGCGCCCATCCAAGTCGCGTTGCAGGAACCCCTCTTCCTCCAGCGTGGCAAACAGGCGGTGAATTGTGGGCTTGGGCAGGCCGAGCACGACGTTGATATCCGTCGGGGTTACCGGAACACCGGCTTTTGCGACTTCCTCCAGAACCAGAAGAAGCCGCAGATTGGTCGGTATCGTATTGCTGGATCGGTCCCCGTCCATCACCAACCTCGTTAGCCATCGGGAAGGAGCATGGTCGACAAGTCAGGCACAAGCGCCACGATGATCCAAACCGTTATCAATGCGATAAGATATGGCCAAGTATAGCGCAAGAGCCGAAAATAGGGGACACCGGTGACACCGGACGCGACATAGAGGTTCAACCCATAGGGTGGGGTGATGAACCCGATCGACGCGCCGACCAGGAAAACGACCGCAAACTGCACCGGCTCCACCCCCACCGAATGCGCAATCGGGGCCAGAATCGGGGCCAGGATGATGGTCACCGGCAGGCTTTCCAGAACCATGCCGAACACGAACACGATCGCCATCGCGGTGAACAGAACCGCATAATAGCCGCCCATCGAGGTCACGAAATTGCCGATGACCTGTTGCGCGCCCAGAATTGACAGGATCTGCTGCATCACCACCGAAACGGCGATAAGCGGTGCCAGGATACCGGTAATCTGCGATGATCGCATGGTGATCGAGGGCAGCTCCAACGGCCCGAATCCACGCACCACCAGCATTTCGGCCATGGACCGGTCCGCAATATCTGCGCCTTCCTCATGCCGGGTCAGTTTGTTGATGGCGAGGCAGATAAAGCCGACCAGCACAACAAAGCCAACCGTCACGCCCGCCGCCTCGGTCGGGGAAAACTTACCGGTATAGATGCCCCACAAAACCAGCCCGATGGCAAAGAAGCCAAGCCAGGCCCCAAGCCCGGTCTTGAAGACATGAAACATGTTCAACGGAATCAGATAGCCCCATCCGTTGATCTTGCAGACGATCCAGCAGGCGAACATCATCGCCAGCACCATCATCGCTCCGGGGATGATCCCGGCCACGAACAGCTCCGAGATCGGCAGGTTCAGAAGGAAGCCATAGACGATGAAGATGATCGAGGGCGGGATGATGATACCCACCGTGCCACCCGCCGCCGCCGTCGCCGCCGAGAACCGTTCATCATAGCCGCCCTTAACCATCTCCGGGTGCAGCATCGACCCGATCGTGGCGGTGGTGGCAGAGTTTGAGCCCGATATGGCGGCAAAAAGCCCGCAGGCCCCAAGTGCCGCCATGGCAAGCCCGCCGCGCAGCCAGCCAAGACAGGCATAGGCGAAATCCGACAATCGCCGGGCAATCCCGGACCGATTGATCAGATCGCCGGTCAGGATGAAAAGCGGCATTGCCAGCAGCGCGAAGCCATCGGTGAAGATATCCGACAGGGCCGCACCGATGTTATCGAGTGTCATGCCGATCACGAAGGATATGCCGATGACCCAGTAGCCGATAACCAGAAAAACCGGCGTGCCGAGCATGAACAGCACGGTAACAGCCAGCGAAATGGCGGTGATGATCGTTGCGTCGTTCATATCAGTCAGCCCCGATCACGGTTTGCCTGATCAGGATTTCACCTGACAGATAGTTTTTCCAATCGATTACATAGTTTTCGATCACCCGGCCCGTGAGCATCAGAAAACTGATCGGGACTGAAATCAGGAACCACCATTGCAGCACATTGTCGGTGCCAAGCATGATCTGGAAATTGGCGGCCGAATTGGCCACCAGCCGCGACGATGTGACAATGACGACCCAGGAAAACCCGATCCAGAGGATGGCGTCGAGGGTCAGACAAGCCATCTGCCCGACGCGTGGCATGGCGGTGCGAAACTCGGCAAAGGCCAGATGGGTGCGCAGCTTGACGTTATAGCTGCATCCCACCCAGGTCATGATCAGAAACAGAAACGGCGGGATGGTGGTCGACCACGGGGCCTGTTCGCCAATGGTAAAGCGCCGGATCACCTCGACGAAAATGATCCCACCGATCATCAGATAGGAGGTCACCATGATGGTCGATTCGATCCGCTTGTCCAGCCACGGGATAAACCGGTAGAGAAAGTAAAATACCGTGCCGCCCAGAAATGTGGCCAGCAGGCCCATCGGCCAGGCCCCTGGTTGACGCAGCGCCTGGCGGATTACCCATGAGTCATTCGAAAAAAGCGCCTGAATAATATCGCCCGATCCGGCAAACCAATCAGCCATGCGCGGCCCCTCCATATGCGTTGTATCAGTTTGGCATAGGGGGGTTGAACCTGTCCAACCCCCCTGCGATGCCGGTGATCGGAGGGCGGATTTCTCCGCCCTCCGACCCTGTTTTCCAAAGATTGTGTTCCGCTCCGATCAGGCAGAGCGCCACCAGCGACGTGCCTCGACATTTTCAGGGCGCATATCGGCGGGGATCTGCCGCGCGACATCGTAGATTTCCTGATAGGTGTCGGCCCCACCCTGCCAGTTGTTCAGACGCTCGCGCCACTGGGCCCAGGGTTCGGGGTTGAACTCGGGCGAGCACATCTCTTCGGCCATGCGGATCTGATCATCGGGCAAAAAGGCCGGACGCACATCGTTTTCGGCAAAGATGGTGCCGGGCAGAACCGGATCCGAGAAGCCAACGGTGTTGACCAGCGCGGCCTCGTTCGCAGCCTGGACATGAACCTGCGCCAGATAGGCCGATTCCATGATCGCGTCCTGAAGATAGCCCTCCATGCTGTCGAACACTGCGGCGTTCATGCCGGTATGTTCGGTGCCGCAGAAAAAGCGCAGATCGACCGACTGGCTGACCACGGGGGCCATATTGGCATAAGCCACGGCCGAGGCCCATGTTTCGGCACCATCGATCAGGCCCTGGCGCAGCCCATCAAGGGTTTCTTCCCAGGCGATCGGCGTCGGGTTCAGGTTCAGAAGCTCCATCGCGATGCGGCCAAGCTGCGTGCCGGTCACCCGGTTGCGGGTGCCAAACAGCTCTTCCAGCGTTGTCACGGTCGGACGATCGGCAAAGGACTGGCCCAGTTGGATACCGCGCAATTCCGCGTGGCTGAACAGGAATTTCAGCCCATGGCGCCGCTCGAACGGATCCCGCAGCAGGCGCATCGATTCGGGGCTGTAGAGGAAGTGATACTGATCCGCCCGGCTGCGGAACATATAGGCATAATCCAGCACGTTCAGATAGGGCGCGGCACCGGCCGAGTTCTGGGTCGAGGCGGCATACATGTCGATCACGCCAAGCTGCGCCTTTTCGGCACAGTTCAACTGTCCGCAGATCTGATTGTCGCCGATGAACTCGATGCGAATCTCGCCATCGGTCCGGGCTTCCAGATCGCGGGCAAATACCAGAACCCCGGCGCGTTCGATCAGCAGGTTGCGCGGGTTGAAGCCCGACGCCCCCAGAGTCAGCGAATAGCGCGGCTCGTTTGCAAAGCGGTGCTCATAGGTCGATTCCACGGCACGCGCCAGCGATGGCAAGGTCACCGCACCGGTGAAAGCCGCAGCCCCCATGGCGACCGAAGACATCCCGTATGTGCCCGTCAATTTCAACAGATCCCGGCGTGATAACTGGCTTAGCGTCCTTGCGACTTTCACTTTTCTATCCTCCCAACGTTTTTGAAAAATGATACTTGAAGTCTCATTAATGCACGCCTTATCGTCGTGCTGGCAAGGAAAATTTTTTAATCTTTCAAATTTCCAGACGTGGAGGCATGAAAATGTCCGGAGTTTCAGCAGATTACGTGATTGTCGGCGCAGGCTCGGCCGGATGCGTTTTGGCGAATCGTTTATCTGCAGACCCATCGATCAAGGTCGTGTTGCTGGAAGCGGGCGGGCGCGATTGGAACCCCTGGATCCATGTTCCGGTCGGGTATTTCAAGATGCTGCACAACCCGAAAACCGATTGGTGCTACAAGACCGAGCCCGACCCCGGACTGAACAACCGGTCGCTTGAATGGCCCCGCGGCAAGACGCTTGGCGGCTCATCCTCGATCAATGGGCTGCTGTATGTGCGTGGCCAGCGCGAGGATTATGACCGCTGGTCGCAGATGGGCAATCCGGGCTGGAGCTGGGACGATGTTCTGCCGCTGTTCAAGCGTTCCGAGAGCCACGAATATGGCGAAAGCGAGCTGCATGGCGGGCAAGGCGGCCTGTCGGTGTCGCTGATCCGGGCCAAAAGCGAAATTGCCGAGGCCTTCATCAATGCGGCGGTCGAAATGGGTGTGCCGCGCACCGATGACTACAATGGCCCGGAACAGGAGGGTGCCGGGTATTTCCATCAGACCGCCAAAGGCGGGTTTCGCTGCTCATCGGCCCGCGCCTTTCTGGACCGCCAGACAAAAGCCCGGCCCAACCTGTCGATTGTGACCCATGCCCATGCAAAGGGGCTGATATTCGACCAGACCGACCCGAAAAAAATCATCGGCGTCCGTTACGACAAAAAGGGCAGCCCGAAGGAGGTGCGGCTGCGCGATGGTGGCGAGGTCATTCTGGCGGCCGGGTCAATCGGGTCGCCGCAATTGCTGGAGATGTCGGGCATCGGCATTGGCGAGGTTTTGCAAAATGCCGGGGTCGCGGTGACCCATGAATTGCCGGGCGTCGGCGAGAATCTGCAAGATCATCTGCAGATGCGGTTGGTCTATGAGGTCAACGTCCCGACCCTGAACGACGCCATCAACGGGTTCATCCCGCGCATGGGCATCGGCCTGCAATATTTCCTGACCCGCACCGGCCCGATGAGCCTGGGCGCCAGTCAGGTCGCGATTTTTGCGAAATCGATGCAAGGGTTGGACACGCCCGATATCCAGTTCCATTTCCAGCCGCTTTCGGCGGAAAAACCGGGCATCGAGATGCATCCGTTTTCCGGCATCACATCCTCGGTCTGCCAGTTGCGGCCGGAAAGCCGGGGCCATATTCATATCCGCAGCCCGAATGCCGGCGACCATCCCCGGATCGTGCCGAATTACCTGGCGGCCCATGCCGACCAGCTTTGCGCCATCCGGGCCATCAAATTCGCCCGCGCCATGACCGAAACCGCCGCGCTGAAACCCTATATCCTGCGCGAGCATGTCCCCACATCGAAGCCACAGACCGATGCGGAGATATTGCAGGTCGCCCGCAACATCAGCCAGACCATCTATCACCCGACCGGCACCTGCAAGATGGGGACGGGCAAGGATGCGGTGGTCGATGCGCGCCTGAGGGTTCATGGGCTTGCCGGGCTGCGGGTGGCCGATTGCTCGATCATGCCCGAGATCGTGTCGGGCAATACCAACGCGCCCGCGATCATGATCGGAGAAAAGGCCTCTGACCTGATCCTTGAAGATCGCAAGGCCTGACAGGCACGCGCAACATTCCGGCCTGGCCCAATGGGCAGTGCGATGAGAAGGGCCGAAAAGAGGCCGCCATCAAGGCATTGCAGGCCCGTCGCGGATGGCCGAAGGCCTGAACCGGATCATCAACATTGCCCACCCCGGCCTAATCTGACAGCCTCGGCGCTGGCGGCACGCTTTTGCGGATGGGTATCTGATGCGCTCGGTTCAACTGGTTATCTTTGATTGCGACGGTGTTCTGGCCGATAGCGAGGTGATCAGCGCGCGGGTTCTGGTTGCCGAATTGCGGCGCTACGGCGTGACCCTGGATGAAGACTATGTCATCCGCAATTTTGTCGGCCAGAGTTTTCCCAAGGTCGCCGACAAGATCCGGGCCAGGTTTCAGCTGGATGTGCCGCAGGATTTCGAGGCGGCCTATCGCGCGAAGCTTATTGCCGCATTTTCCGACGGGCTGTCGCGCATGCCGGGGCTTGGCGATGTTCTGGACCATCTGGATGGCCCGAAATGCGTGGCCACCAGTTCCAGCCCGCCGCGCGTGGCGCGGACCCTGCGGATCACCGGCCTGGATCGGTATTTCAAAGACGACGTTTTCACCGCCTCCGAAGTGGCCAATGGCAAACCCGCGCCAGACCTGTTTCTGCATGCGGCCGCGAAAATGGGCGCGGCACCCGAAAACTGTCTGGTCATCGAAGACAGCATGGCCGGCATTCTGGCTGCAATGGCGGCGGGAATGGCCGTTTGGCGCTATGTTGGCGGCTCTCATATGAAGGGGTTTTCCACGGCAGATCTGGCCACACCTGCGGGGGTGCCGGTCTTTGACAACTGGGCGGAATTCTATCATATGGCCCCCCAACTGAAACGAAAAGGTGCGCCGGATGGCCAGATCTGCAGGTGACACCACACGTCTCGATGACGCGGCGCGCGCGGGCTGGCTGTATTATGTGGCGGGCAATACCCAGGACGAGATTGCCCGCAAACTGGGGGTTTCACGCCAATCGGCGCAGCGGCTGGTCTCGCTGGCCGTGTCCGAGCGGCTGATCAAGTTTCGTCTGGACCACCCGATTGCAAACTGCATCCGCCTGTCCGCCGCGCTGACTGACCGGTTCGGGCTGCGCCTGTGCCAGGTGGTGCCGACCGACCCCGGCGCGCCGGACCTGTTGCAGGGCGTGGCGGTGGCAGCGGCGAGTGTGGTCGAGGAGATGCTGAAATCCGATGACGCCAGGGTCATCGCGCTTGGCACCGGGCGGGCGTTGAAGGCCACGGTGGAACAGGTGCCCCGGATGAATTGCCCGCAGCACCGGCTGGTCTCGCGCCTGGGCAACATGATGGCCGATGGCGCGGCGACACCCTATAATGCAACCATCCGGCTGGCCGAACGGGTCGGCGCGCGGCATTACCCGTTTCCGCTGCCGGTGCTGTCGCAAGACCCCGAGGAACGCGCCATCCTGCAACGTCAGGAATCGGTGCGCAACACCATGGCGCTGTGCGCCAATGCCGACATGACGCTTGTCGGCGTCGGTCAGATGGATGACAGCGCGCCGCTGGTTGTCGATGGGTTCATGCCGCAGGGCCAATTGCAGGAGCTGACCCGGGCCGGGGCCGTGGGCGAGATCACCTCATGGGTCTATGACCGCGACGGGCATCTGATTGATTGCGCCTTCAGCCGCCGGGTGAACTCTGCCCCGCTGGCCCCGGCGGATGGCAAACTGGTGATTGCGGTTTCGACCGGCCCGGCAAAACTGGCGGCCACAGGTGCCGCCCTGCGTGGGCAGCTGGTCAATGGGCTGATCACGTCCGAATCGATGGCCGAGGCGCTGCTGTCGAATTGACGCCGAAGAATTCTCTGGAATCTTAACGCTTTGATGTCACCTGCCCGTGGGCGGCACGACAGGCTTGACATATTTTCGGCAATGCGTGAGTATTTGCCCACGCAAATAGCAATTGCCCATTTTTGGGTATTGGGAGGAAATAATGACAACCTTGCGCCGCGCCCTTCTGGGTGCCACTTCTTTGTCCATGCTGGCGACGGTCGCCCTGGCCGACGGCCACGGCACAACCATCACGATCGCCACCGTGAACAATGGCGACATGATCCGCATGCAGGGCCTGACCGACGCGTTCAATGAAGCCTACCCCGACATCACGCTGGAATGGGTGACATTGGAGGAAAATGTTCTGCGCCAGAACGTGACGACCGATATCGCGACCGGCGGCGGCCAGTATGACGTCATCACCATCGGCACCTATGAAGTTCCGATCTGGGGTGAACTTGGCTGGCTGACATCGCTGAACGATCTGCCCGAAAGCTACAATATCGACGACCTGCTGCCCGCGATTCGCGGCGGCCTGACCGTTGACGGCAATCTCTATGCCTCGCCGTTTTATGGCGAAAGCTCCATGGTCATGTATCGCACCGACCTGATGGAAGCGGCCGGGCTGGAAATGCCCGACGCGCCAAGCTGGGCGTTTATCCGCGAAGCCGCCATCGCCATGACCGACCGTGACAATGACATCTACGGCATCTGCCTGCGCGGCAAGCCCGGTTGGGGCGAGAACATGGCCTTCCTGACCGCGGCCTCGAACTCCTTTGGCGCACGCTGGTTCGATGAGGACTGGGTGCCGCAATTTGACAGCGAAGAATGGGCCAACACGCTCAACTTCTATCTCGATCTGATGAATGAAGCAGGCCCTCCGGGTGCCGCCAATAACGGCTTCAACGAAAACCTGGCCCTGTTCCAGACCGGCCGTTGCGGCATGTGGATCGACGCCACCGTCGCGGCATCTTTCGTCACCAACCCCGATGACAGTTCGGTCGCGGATTCGGTTGGCTTTGCGCTGGCACCCGATAACGGGCTTGGCCCGCGCGGCAACTGGCTCTGGGCCTGGTCGCTGGCCATTCCGTCCTCGTCGGATGCGCCCGAGGCGGCAATGGACTTCATCAACTGGGCCACCGGCCCCGGCTATGTCGAACTGGTTGCGGCCAATGAGGGTTGGGCCAATGTCCCCCCGGGAACGCGGATTTCGCTCTATGAGAACCCGGCCTATCTGGAGGCAGCGCCCTTTGCGGCGATGACCCTGCAATCGATCCTGTCGGCTGACCCGACCAACCCGACGGTTGATCCGGTTCCCTATACCGGCGTGCAGTTTGTGGCGATCCCTGAATTTGCGGGCCTGGCCACGCAGGTCGGGCAAATCTTTTCGGCCGCCCTTGCCGGACAGATGAGCGCCGAGGAAGCGCTGGAGCAGGCGCAGGAGCTTGCCGTCGAGGAAATGGACGCAGCCGGTTACTGATCGGCTGATTTCTCTCCCCGGAGGGCGGGTATCGCCCCGCCCTCCGCCCCTCTCTCTCTCTACTTCTGATTTCTCGCCTTCCGTCTCGGCCTGTTATGCTGGCCGCAGCCCATCCCCCATGTCCCCGTAGCGCGGCACTGACGCGCGGGACGGAAATGTAAGGAAAAATCATGGCAACGCAACATTCCAGGTCCGCCGCCCGCTTCATGATTGCCCCTGCCGTGTTTCTTTTGCTGGTCTGGATGCTGGTGCCGCTGACGCTGACGCTGTGGTTTTCCTTCATGGATTACCGCCCGCTGCGCGGCACGTTCGAATGGGGCGAAGGCTTTGGCAATTACGCCCGGTTTCTCACCTCAAGCGCCTTTCAGGACAGCGTGCTGACAACGCTGATGATGGTTGGCGGTATCTTGTTGATCACGGTTATCGGCGGCATCTTTCTGGCGCTGTTGCTGGATCAACCGATCTGGGGCCAGGGGCCGGTGCGCATTCTGGTGATCGCGCCCTTCTTTGTGATGCCCACGGTCGCGGCGCTGGTCTGGAAGAACATGTTCATGAACCCGGTCAACGGCCTGCTGGCACATCTGTGGCAATTCTTCGGGCTGGAACCGATAGACTGGCTGTCACAATTACCGCTGTTTTCGATCATCCTGATCGTCAGCTGGATGTGGCTGCCCTTTGCGACGCTCATTCTGCTGACATCGGTGCAATCGCTCAGCAGCGAACAGCTGGAGGCCTCTGAAATGGACGGTGCCGGCGCAATCAGCCGCTTCATCCATATCATCTTGCCGCATATGAGCCGTGCAATCACCGTGGTGATCCTGATCCAGACGATCTTTTTGCTGTCGATCTTCGCCGAGATATTCGTGACCACGGGCGGGGCCTTCGGCACCCGGACGCTGACCTATCTTGTCTATCAGCGGGTGATCGAAAGCCAGAATGTCGGGCTTGGATCGGCCGGTGGCATCATCGCCGTGATCCTGGCCAATATCATTGCCCTCGTGCTGATGCGCGTTGTCGGCAAAAACCTGGATAATTGAGGGGGGCTGACCAGATGGCACGTGCAATCACGACCCAACGCAAGATCGCCTTTTCGACGGCAGCCTGGATCATCGCCCTGCTGATCTTTTTCCCGATCCTGTGGACGATCCTGACCAGTTTCAAGACCGAGGCGGACGCCATTGCCGATCCGCCGATATTCCTGGGCTTTGACTGGACGCTGGAAAACTACTTCATCGTGCAGGAGCGGTCGGACTACATGCGTTTCCTCTGGAACTCGGTCGCCATTGCCGTCGGCTCCACCGCGCTTGGCATTGTGATCGCGGTGCCGGCGGCCTGGTCGATGGCCTTTGTGCCCGGCAAACGCACCAAGGATATCCTGCTGTGGATGCTGTCGACCAAGATGCTGCCCGCGGTCGGAGTGCTTTATCCGATCCGGCTGATCCTGATCCAGACCGGGCTGCTGGATACCAAATTTGCCCTGATCTTCATTCTGACCATGATCAACCTGCCGATCATTATCTGGATGCTCTACACCTATTTCCGCGAAATTCCGGGGGAAATTCTGGAAGCCGCGCGGATGGACGGTGCGACGATGAAATCCGAAATCCTGTATGTGCTGACGCCGATGGCCTTGCCGGGCATTGCCTCGACCATCCTGCTCAATATCATCCTGGCCTGGAACGAAGCGTTCTGGACGCTGACGCTGACCACCGTGGACGCGGCCCCGCTGACGGCCTTCATCGCCAGCTATTCCAGCCCGGAAGGGTTGTTCTACGCCAAACTCTCTGCCGCGTCGACCATGGCCATCGCGCCCATTCTGGTCATGGGCTGGTTCAGCCAGAAACAACTTGTGCGCGGCCTCACCTTTGGTGCCGTCAAATAAGGAAACATGGATTATGGGACGCATTACACTTGATAAGGTCAGCAAGGCGTTTGGCGATGTCGAAGTCATTCCGCCGCTGGACCTGACCATCGAAGACGGTGAGTTTGTGGTCTTTGTCGGGCCTTCGGGCTGCGGCAAATCAACATTGCTGCGCCTGATCGCAGGGCTTGAGGATGTCACCGGCGGGCAGATCCGCATTGACGGCAACGACGCCACCATGGTGCCCCCCGCCAAACGCGGGCTGGCCATGGTGTTTCAGAGCTACGCGCTTTATCCGCATATGTCGGTCAGAAAGAACATCGCCTTTCCGATGCGCATGGCCGGCCTGCCGAAAGACGAACAGAACCGCCGGATCGAGGCCGCCGCGAAGATACTGAACCTCACCGATTATCTTGAACGCCGCCCCGGGCAATTGTCAGGCGGGCAGCGTCAGCGGGTCGCCATTGGCCGTGCCATCGTGCGCGAACCGGCGGCGTTCTTGTTTGATGAACCGCTGTCCAATCTCGATGCCGCCCTGCGCGTCGGCATGCGGATGGAAATCTCGGAACTGCACAAACGCCTGGATACGACCATGGTCTACGTCACCCATGATCAGGTCGAAGCGATGACGATGGCAGATAAGATCGTGGTGCTGCAGGCCGGTGTGATTGAACAGGTCGGCAGCCCGCTGGATCTGTATCACAACCCCCGCAACAAATTCGTCGCAGGCTTTATCGGCAGCCCCCAGATGAATTTCCTGCAAGGCAAGGATGCGGCGGATCGAGGCGCCCATACCATCGGCGTGCGGCCCGAACATATCAGCCCCTCGGCCACCGAAGGCAGCTGGAAAGGCACCGTTGGCGTGGCCGAGCATCTGGGTTCGGACACGTTCTTTCATGTGCATCTGGATATGGGCGGTGATCCGATCACGGTGCGCGCCGGTGGCGAGGTTGCCCTGCATCATGGCGACACCATCTACCTGACCCCGGATGAGGATCGCATCCACCGCTTTGACGCCGAAGATCTGCGCATCGCATGACCCGTCTGGCCGGTAAAACCGCCCTGATCACCGGGGCCGCGCGCGGCATCGGCAGGGCCTTTGCCCAGGCCTATATTGAGGAAGGCGCGCGCGTGGCCATTGCCGATATCGACATGGTTCGGGCAGAGCAAACCGCGCATGATCTGGGCGATGCGGCCACGCCCCTGCGCATGGATGTGACCGATCAGAGCAGCATCGACGCGGGCCTTGCTGCGGCCATCAGCCAGCTTGGGGCCATCGACATCCTGATCAACAACGCCGCGATTTTCTCGGCCGCGCCGCTGACCGAGATTGACCGCACCGATTTTGACGCGGTCTTTGCGATCAATGTGGCGGGCACATTTTTTACCATGCAGGCGGTGGCAAAACACATGATTGCCCGCGGCCAGGGCGGCAAGATCATCAACATGGCCAGCCAGGCGGGGCGACGCGGCGAGGCGCTGGTGGCCGTTTACTGCGCGTCAAAGGCCGCAGTGATCAGCCTGACCCAATCGGCGGGGCTGAGCCTGATCGAACATGGCATCAACGTCAACGCCATCGCGCCCGGTATCGTCGACGGTGAACATTGGGACGACGTCGATGCCTTCTTTGCCAAATATGAGGGCAAGGCCCGGGGTCAGAAAAAGCGCGAAGTGGGTGCCGCGGTTCCGTTCGGGCGCATCGGAACGGCACAGGATCTGACCGGAATGGCGGTGTTTCTGGCCACCGAAGAGGCCCGCTACATCGTGGCCCAGACGTATAACGTCGATGGCGGAAACTGGATGAGCTGACATGACACGCACCCTATCGCTCGCAACTCTGTCCGACCTGCCCGGCACCGTGGCAACGCCGCTTTACCGGCGCGGCGATCTTAGCGCGGGCATCGTCCATATCGGTGTCGGCAATTTTCATCGCGCCCATCAGGCGGTTTATCTGGACAGGCTGTTCAATCTGGGCCGCGACCATGACTGGGCCATCATCGGGGCCGGGGTAAAACCCTTTGACGCCGAAAAACGCGCCGCCCTGATCGGTCAGGATTGGCTGACAACCGTGATTGAACTTGACCCCTCCGGCTATAGCGCCCGCGTGACCGGAGTGATGATCGATTTCTGCCCGGTCGAGGCCGGTGCCCTGATCGAGCAGCTTGCCGATCCCTCCATCCGCATCGTGTCGCTGACGATCACCGAAGGGGGCTATTTCGTCGATGCCGTCACCGGCGGGTTCAACGCCGCCCACCCCGAAATTCAGCACGACGCCATGGCCCCGGACCAACCTGCGACAGTGTTCGGCCTGCTGCTGGCCGGTCTGCAAAGGCGGCGCGCGCTTGGTATCCCGCCCTTCACCATCCTGTCTTGCGACAACCTGCCGGAAAACGGCCATGTCACGCGGGCGGCCATGTTGGGGCTGGCCGGGCTGATATCAGGCGATCTGCATGATTGGGTTGCCGAAAACGTCGCCTTTCCCGGCAGTATGGTCGATTGCATCACGCCCGCCACTTCCGCGCGCGAACGCCAGATTGTGACCGATCGCTTCGGCATTGATGACGCCGCCCCGGTTGCGTGTGAGCCGTTCCGGCAATGGGTGATGGAGGATAATTTCCCGCAAGGGCGCCCCGCGCTGGAACATGTCGGTGTCGAATTTGTCGCCGATGTGGCCCCGTATGAAACCATGAAGCTGCGCATCCTGAATGCCGGCCACGCGGCCATCGCATATCCTGCGGCGCTGCTTGGCCATGAATATGTGCATGAGGCGATGGCCGATCCCGATATTGCGGCCTGGCTGACGCATCTGATGACCGCAGAAGTAATCCCGATCCTGCCGCCGATCGACGGCGTCGATTACACCGCCTATCTGAATACCTGCGCCGAACGCTTCGCCAATCCGGCAATTGGCGATACCATCGCCCGGCTGTGTTTTGACGGATCGAACCGGCAGCCGAAATTCGTTCTGCCATCCGTATCCGATGCGCTTGCGGCGGGAAGCCCTGTGGATCTGTTGGCGCTGGAAGTTGCGTTCTGGTGTCAGTATCTGGCGCGATCTGTCGAAACCGGCGCGGGCTATATCGTGGATGACGAGCGCGCCGAGGCTCTGGTTGGCGCCGCAGTGCTTGCAGCCGAAGACCCCGCCGGTTTTCTTGCACAAGAGGCTGTCTTTGGCGAATTGGCCAATGACAGCCATTTCCTGTCAGCATTCGCGCGCCAGCATGGCCAGATCCGAAAACACGGCACCCGCGCCGTGCTGCAAGGCCTGTGCCAATAGCGGTCCTGACCCCTGGCCCCCTTGGCGCGCCGAAATGGCCGGTCTCGCGCCCTCAGACAGGCTCACCCAGTTTTGCAAACAGCTCGGATATTTCATTGTCCTTGGTGTTGATCTGGCGCACCAGTTCCAGCGTTCCCTCAGGGTCGGCGCGCAGCGCGACGCGCAGCAGGTTCATCCAGTTCACGTTGTTCTTGTTGCGCACCTGTTCGATGGCATCAATCAGCTTCAGTTTTGCTTCGATCTGTTCGGGGGTCATCACTGTATTCCTTCGCTCTTTGATGAAAAAATCCATGCCATCAATATGATGGGTAAAGACAAACCCCGCCCGTTCAACACCGCGTCTGCTGGCCGGGTTGTCAGCGCGAATTCCGCATGTATACAGCCCCGGGTCCGACGTCGCCATATCCATCATTGGGCCCGATAATTTGCGCCCGCGAGCCTCCGGGGCCATGGTCATGGATACGCCAATATTTCCCGTTTCGTCGTGATCTCGCCGAACCGTTCCCACCGGCACCTCAACAACTGCAATCAGAATGTCGCGGGCAGGGTTCGCCAGGCTTGCCTCGAGCCATTTGACATGGGCCTCCCAGTCCACCGGGTCTTGCGTGTTCGACATCGCCCGCGTTTGCGGATCGTTGCGCCATTCGAACAGCATTTTCGCATCGTTCATTGTAGCAGGGCGTAGTTTCATCTCGGAGCCAGATCCTCATAGAAAATAGGGTCATACTGCTTCACATCGCGGGCCAGTCTGCGATCAATCAGGGCCGGTTTGTCGCTGACCGGCACGCCGGCATTGGGCCGCACGAAGCGATAATCGCCATAGGCCAGCACCGCGCCCGCCTTGAGATCGCGCAGCGCAAAGGCAGACCGGCGAAAACCGGCCCGGTTGTTGGCCTCGGCCTCGGCCGTATCCTTGGTTGCCGATCCGCGCATGATCTGGAGCATCCCGACCCTTTGCGCAATCTCGCGCAGGATCTCGGGCGTGGCGGAAAACCGGTGGTCGGGGCCGGGGCGGGTCATGTCATCGGTGAAGTGCTTTTCAATCGCCACCGCCCCCATCGCCGCCGCCGTCACCGCGACGTCTGCGCCGATGGTGTGGTCGGAAAAGCCGATATGGCGGGCGAAGCGGTCGCGCAGCGTGGCCATCGAGGCAAGGTTCACCTCCTCGACCGGGGCCGGGTAGCTTGAGACGCAATGCAACAGCACAACCGGCCCGGACCCGTGTTTGTCCAGCACTTCCATGGCGTGATCGACCTCGCCCAGATTGGCCATGCCGGTGGACATGATGATCGGCTTGCCGGTGGCCGCGACCTCGATCAGCAGATCGTCAAAGGTCATCTCGAAACTGGCGATCTTGTAGACCGCGCAGCCCAGGTTTTCGACAAACTCCATGTCGCGCGGATCATAGACCGAGGTGAAGGGCACCAGCCCGCGTTCACGCGCACGCGCAAAGAGCGGCGCGTGAAATTCCATCGGCATGCCGGCCGAATTGTAGAGATCATAAAGATTGTCGCTGCCCCAGACCGGGTCGATCTTCATCGAGGCGTGTTTTGACGGCACCGTCAGCGTGTCGGCATTATAGGTCTGGAACTTGACACAATCCCAGCCGGCATCGGCGGCGATATCGACCAGCTTGAGCGCCAGATCAAGATCACGGTCATGATTGGCGGACAGCTCGGCGATCAGGAACGGTTTCAGCCCTTCGCCAAGCGTGACATGTTCGATTTGAATGGGATCTGTCATGCGATCGGTTTTCCCTTGGCCACGCGCCCCCGTCAAGGCGGCGATATTTCACCGGCGGCAATCAGCGCCTGACCCATATATTCCGCCCGCACCCAATCCTCGGCCGTGTCCAGATCCTGCACCCTATGGCGCGGAATCTCCACCGCTGCGGTTTGCGGGCCGAACAGCGGCATCTCCGACATCCACGCCGCCCGGTCCCCCCAGGCAAACATTGCCGCATCATGCAGCGCCTCGGGCAGATCCTGCGACCGGGTCTGGGCGTGTTCGGGAGTGGCCATGACCAACCGGCCATCCGGCGTTTTCATCACCGCGCGCTGGATGGGAAAGGGGAAGGTGGTGACCGACAGGGCAAAGCTCGCCCCTTGCAGCGCCGCCCTTCCGGCCAGCAGATCACCCGCCAGCAGAAACGGCGCGGTGGCATAGATCAGGCAGGCCGCGTCGATCTGGCCCGGCAGGGTGCCAAGCGCGTGGCGGATGACCGGCACCACGCCGGTGAAATCATCGGCCAGATCACCCGGGCGCAGCAGCGCCTCGGCCCCGGCGGCCCGGGCGCAATCGGCAATTTCGGCATCGTCGGTAGACACGAGGATGCGGTCGAACAGGCCCGAGGCGTGGGCGGCGGCAATTGGCCAATGCAGCATTGGCGCGCCAAGGAACGGCTTGATGTTCTTATGCGGGATCCGTTTCGACCCGCCGCGCGCGGGGATGATGGCCACCTGGCTCATGGGCTTTTCTCCAGCGGATCGAAACTATGGGCGATGCGCCCGTCCAGCAGATCGAGGATGGTGCGCGCCACCAGATCGGCGTTTTCAGTATCCGGCAGATCCGCATCGGCACGGATGAACTGGCGTTGCACATTGCCCGCGTGCGATCTGGCCTGCAAGACACCGGCAAAGCGTTCGGCGCCGTCGCGGGTGGGCGTGTTGGCCAATATTTCGTCAAACCGCAACCCGGGCCGGTAGCGCGTGACCCCCGGGGCCTCGGCCCACCAGGTGGCCCCGAAACACAGCACCGGTTTGCCGGCCAGAACGCCCTCCCAACCGACCGTGCCCGAGACATTGGCCACCGCCACCGAATGGGCCAGCAATGTCTGGCTGTTGGCATGGCTCGGCATCAGGCGAACCGCTTTGATCCGGTTCATCCGGTGAAAGAACAGTGGCGAGCGCATCTTGCCGTTCTGCTTGGGGTTTTCCTTCACATAGATCAGGTGCCCCTCGGGCAGCATCATTGCCAGCCGTTCCAGCGCCAGCAGCTGATCGCGGTAGCGCCCGCCCAGGCTGCTGGTGGTCATCTCGGGTTGCCACTGCATCGGGAAATAGACGAATGGCCGGGTCAGATCGGGGGTGCTCTCCTCGGCCTCGGCAAGCTGGTCGAAATAGGCCAGGTGATCGGTGTGGAAGAAATGATGGAACGGGTCGCGCCATTTCGGGAACCGCCCCGCCAGCCGGTGCATCCGGCGCAACAGGCGGGTCATGTAAATCGGGTTCAGCAGCTTGAGCGGTGCGTTGACGGCATGATGCGTGATCATCTGCGCCACCGCCCGCAGCGTCAGCCGACCCGGCGCATCGCGTTCCTGCTTGACGCCTTTCATATAGAACAGATCCGGGCCGCCATCGGGGAGCGAAACCGGCGCGGCGTCAGCATCGCCCGGGCGCGGAATCATATGGCCAAGATCCATCGCGCCGCGCATCGAGAAAAACTGACGCGGGAAAAAGCTCTGCCGCAGGATCAGAACCTCCAGCCCAATCGCCTCTGCCACTTGGCGCAGGCAAGTGTCATAAAACATATGCGGAATGTCGAAAAACAGCACATGGGTGATGCGCTCGCGGACCAGCATTTCCGCCATCACGTCATGCGCGATATGGGTGATGTGCTGATAATCCTGCACGTCCTGAATGGGGTGGAACTTATAGGCCATCTGATCTGACCCGCGGGTCAGGTTGTCAATCGCCTCGCGCTGCGCGGTGGCCATGCCGGGGCCGGTATCAAGGGCTGCGGCGGCACCGGTAAAGCGGTCGCCATCCATCAGATCGCCGCGCTTGGCCGCGACCGGCCGCATACGGAAAAAATTATTGGCTTTGTAATCGGCATCCTTGCCGCCCAGATGCACCACATGTTCGATGCGATCCCCGGCCAAGGCGCGCAGGGCCTGCAAGGCCTGCACATTATCGGCTGCGGTGGCCACTACGGCCAGCCGGATCGGCGGAGGGTCGGTCATTTATCCTGTTCCTCCCGGGTCAGGAACGACGCCACGCGCGGCGTTGATGGCGTGCCGGCCCGTGACCGTGAGCGCAAGACGGGCTGCGATGACCCTTCGGCCCGGCGTTTATCTTCGCGCAGCACGATATAGATGCCTGAGGCGATGATGATGGCGGTGCCGATCAGGGTCATCCGGCCCATGCTGTCATCGAAGAACAAAACCCCAAAAAGGCTGGCCCAGATGATCTGCGAATATTGCATCGGGGCCACCACAACCGCAGGCGCGGCGCGATAGGCCGCAACCAGGCAGGCCACGGCACTCAACGCCAGGGCGGCCACCACGGCGCTGGCCCCCATGTCGATCAACTCCATCGGCACATAGATGAAGGGCAGAAGCGCGCCCATGATCACAAGGTTCACGATCAGCGGATACAGCTGCAACACCACCGTGCGTTCATCGCGGCCGATCTTGCGCATGATGATGGAATTGAAGGCCGATGCCAGCGCCGCCACCAGCGCCGCCATATGGCCGATGGTAAATTCCGACACGCCCGGTTGCAGCACCACGATCACGCCGATCAGCCCCACCACAATGGCCCCGGCCCGGCGCGGGCCGACACGTTCGCCCAATATCGGGATCGCCATCAGCGTGATCATCAGCGGCATGGAAAACAGGATCGGGTAAAGCTGCGTCAGCGGCAGGACCGAAATGGCATAGAATGCCGTGCCGCCGCTGATTGCCGACATCGCGCCGCGCGCTGCCGTCCACCACGGGTGCACCGGCCTGAGCGAGCCGCCCTCGGCATCCCGGATCAACATGAAGACGATCAGCGGAAAACTGAACAGGACCGAGAAAAAGATGATCTGAGGCGAGGCATAGCTGCGCCCCAGAAACTTGATCACCACATCATGCGTCGAAAACAGGCCAAAAGCCAAAAGCGCAAACAGGGCGCCGCGCAGGGTTGTGGATTGGGGGCTCAGGGTCATGGTTGATTTCGAATTGCGGGTCCAGATCGGACCCTAGCCCGGCCATGCGGCAAAGGCAAAAGGGCAACCCCGCCCGGGCGGGATTGCCCCGAAATGTCAGAGGCTCGCGCCCAGTTTTGCAACAATCGCGTCGCCCATCTCAGTGGTGCTGATGGGGGTTCCGCCGGCGTCGCCCAACAGATCAGCGGTGCGCAGCCCATCGGCCAGCACCGCCTCGACCGCCGCTTCCAGACGCGCCGCCTCATCGCCCTGATCAAAGGAATAGCGCAGCGCCATGGCAAAGCTCAGGATGCAGGCAATCGGGTTGGCCTTGCCCTGACCGGTGATGTCAGGGGCCGAGCCATGCACCGGTTCATACATCGCCTTGGGCCGGCCATTGGCCATCGGCGCGCCAAGCGAGGCCGAGGGCAACATGCCAAGCGATCCGGTCAGCATCGCGGCGCAATCGGACAGGATATCGCCAAACAGGTTGTCGGTGACGATGACATCAAACTGTTTCGGCGCGCGCACCAGCTGCATCGCGCCATTATCGGCATACATATGGCTGAGCTCGATATCGGGGTATTCCGCCTGATGCACCTCGGTGACCACATCGCGCCACAGAATGCCGCTTTCCATCACATTGGCCTTTTCCATCGAGCAGAGTTTGCCCGACCGTCGCCGGGCCAGTTCAAAGGCCGACCGCGCCACGCGGGCGATCTCGCTTTCGGTATAGCGCTGCGTGTTGATCCCGACCCGTTCATTGCCTTCCTCGAAAATGCCGCGCGGTTCGCCGAAATAGACGCCAGAGGTCAATTCGCGCACGATCATGATATCGAGCCCCGCCACGATATCCTTTTTCAACGAGGAAAAATCGGCCAGCGCGTCAAAGCATTGCGCGGGCCTGAGGTTGGAAAACAGGTCCATCTCCTTGCGCAGGCGCAACAGCCCGCGTTCCGGTTTGACGCTGAAATCCAGATCATCGTATTTCGGGCCGCCGACAGCGCCAAGCAGAACCGCATCCGCCGCCTGCGCGCGGGCCATGGTTTCATCCGACAAAGGCGTGCCATGGGCGTCATAGGCCGCACCGCCGACAAGATCTTCGCTGACCTCAAAGGCGAGGTCGCGATTGGTGCCGAACCAGTCGATGACCTTGCGAACCTCGGCCATGACCTCGGGGCCGATCCCGTCACCGGGCAGAATAAGAAGCGAAGGGGTGCTCATGGGTGTTCTTGTCCTTGATATGGGGTTGCAACCCGGTAACGCCTGCGCGCCTGAGGGTCAAGAAAGCAGCGGGCCCAATCCGGCCACCAGGGCCGCCCGGACGGCAGAAACGCGCGGTATGTGGCGGCCAAGGGTGGGCTGGCTGAGGCCAAGCGCCCGCGCCGCCGCAGAAAGCGAGCCGGTTTCGGCCACCGCAAGAAAGGCGCGGATATGGGTCCAGTCAAAGCCCTGCGCGGTATCACCCATTCATTATTGAATATCAGTCATAGGGATTTGCGCGATGTCGCATTGAAAACCAATAGGCATATAATCGGATGAAGCACCGCCCTTCACAGGAGCCCCCGATGCCGAACACCGCCCTCATCCTTGGCGCAACAGGCCGTATCGGCCGCCATGCTGATCGTGAATTTTCTGCCGCAGGCTGGACAATTCGCCGGTTCCGGCGCGGTCAGGATCTGATTCAGGCCGCGCGCGGGGCCGATGTGATCGTCAATGGCTGGAACCCGCCCTACAGCAAATGGCAGGCGCTGCTGCCGGGGCTGACGCGGCAGGTGATCGGGGCCGCGCAGGTCAGCGGGGCCATGGTGATCATCCCCGGCAATATCTATGTTTTCGGCCCTGACATGCCCGCCCTTATCGGCCCCGACACGCCGCATCGTGCCGAGCATCCTCTGGGGCTGGTGCGCCGCCAGATGGAGGCGGCCTATCGGCAGGCCGGGATCCGCGCCGCCGTGCTGCGCGCCGGGGATTTTCTGGATGATCAGCCCTCGGGCAACTGGTTCGACAAGGTCATCGCCAAACGGGCCGCGGCAGGCCGGCTCAGCTATCCGGGCCGCAGCGATGTTGCGCATGCATGGGCCTGGCTGCCCGATCTGGCCCGCGCCATGGTCGGGCTGGCGGAAATCCGCGACAGGCTGCCCGGTTTCACCGATCTGGCCTTTGCCGGCCATACAGTGACGGGCGCGGAACTGGCGCAGGTCTGCGGGCAGGTTCTGGGCCGGCCGGTGGCGGTCAAGCACATGTCGTGGCTGCCCCTGCATCTTGCCCGCCCGTTCTGGCCCGAGGCCAGGTATCTGCTTGAAATGCGCTATCTTTGGGATCTGCCGCATCAATTGGATGGCACCGCGCTGGACCGGCTTTTGCCGGGGCTGGTGCAAACGCCGCTGGCCTCAGTGATCGCCCGCGCCCTGCAATTCGATATCGACCCAGACCAACCGGTGCCGTGACGCGCCATTGCCGTCTGATCCGCCCAAAAGCGCCCGGTCCGGGTCATCTTCTGCGGGCCAGAACACGCCGCTGCCCGTGACCCGGATATCGGCCGAGGGCAGGATATAGCTGGCGCGCAGATTGCCGGGGTCGGGATCGGCCCAATCGGCAGTATCAGTGCCGCCGCCGCCGACGCTTTGCGGGGCCGGGTCTTGCAGGGCCGGATGGTCCAACATGGCGCGCAGCGTCTCGCGGCGGGCATCGCCATCCACCGGATCGGCATTCAGAATACCCGCCAGCACAAAAGGGGCCGCGACCGCGCCGCTTTCGATCTGCAACTGCCAGAACCGCAATTCATCGGCATTGCGCCGCCCGTTGCGGTCTTCGGGGCCGTCAAATACCGGCGGCGTGGCGTGGATTGTCAGCAGGCGCAGCACCTGGCCGTCAACCGCGATCGGCACCTCCCAGGCGGCAACCGAGGCCAGCCGTTGAATCGCCAGCGCCTGCGGGCTCAGCACCTCACGCGCCTGGCCGCCCGGCAGATCGGCCCAGAGAAAACCGGAATGATCCACCACCGCCCCCATATCAATCGGCAGCCGCGACAGAACCGCCATGCCGCCATCACCGTTGAACCGGCCATAGCCCTGGGCATCGCGCGCCTCGCCCAAGCGCCCGTTGCCATCCAGATCCAGCCCGGTGGGGATGCCGGTATTGGGCCGCAGGGCCAGCCGGTAGGGATAGGCCGCGCCGAGCGCTTCCAATCCGTCGGCAAAAGCCGCAAGGGCATATCCCATGGCGTCATAATCAATGCCTTGCAGCAGCAGAATATCGGGGCTGATCCGCGCGATTATGGCCGTTACCGCAAGGATCTGATCATCTTCGCCGCGCAGGATATCGCGCAGCAGCAGGCCGGGGCCGTCGCGCGACAATTCGGTGTTATAGGTGGCGATGCGGATGGGATCAGCCGCGACCGGCCCGGCCAGAATGGCGCAGATCAGACCGGCAACAAATCGCCCTGCTGATCCAGCTCGCGCACGATATGCTTGCGCCGCGCCGTGATCATTGCGGCGATGCGCGCCATCGCCATGCCGCGCATGAACAATGAAACCGGCAGAAAGCTCCATAACGTCACCATCCAGACAAGCGTTTGCGGTGACGACATCAGGGACAGCCCCAGATGCCGCGCCCCAAGCGACGCCATCACCGGCATCAAGAATGGAAGAACGAAGCCTAAGATATAGTTAATGCGGCTGTCCCGCGTCAGCCGTGCCACCACATCACCGCCGACTGTGGGGTCGAATGTGGGCAGGTTGACCCAGACATTGAAACTGACATTGCGGTTGGGCCAGCCCTGCACCCGCATCAGCACCGCAAACACGCTGAGCGTGACCAGCCCGACAAGAAAGCTGAGACCGCCCATCGCACGCAGCATCGTCAGATCATTGTCTGAAACCTCGCCCGACAGCATCGTGCTGAGCAGCCCGATCGGGCTGTAGGAAAAATCAATCGCATGGGCCACGACCAGGCCAGTGGCATTCACGATCAGCGACAGCGACTCCGGCCCGTCACCCGATGCCATCACGATGCTGAGCAGGAAAAGCGTCAGGAACATGCAGATCAGACGGACCCGATTGAAGGGGGGGGCGTCGCGAAATTCGATCAGGCCGGGATAGGAAGAGGCATATTCGGAAAAGGTGAACACCGCGCCAAAGAGCGCCAATAGCGCCACCACCTGCGCCGATTCCGGGGATGACCCCGGAAGGAGCAGGGACGGAGTGGAGATGACGATAACAACCAAAATCGCCCGCACCACAGCGCTAACAAGCTGTGCGATCAATGCCCAAAACCCTCAACCTGGACGGGCTCTTTTGCGAGCCCTTGTTCCACGTTATTGCCCGATTTGCCATCGGAATGCCTCAATTGCCATGATATTGCCTACATTCATGTCCTTTCGCAACCCTCTGAGTCCGTTGACGAATTGGGCAGGTCGTTTTTGCAGGCTTTAGTGTCGCCGGTTTGACACAGTTGCCAAAGGAAATAGCCCCCCGGAAAGACCGAGGGGCTATATCTGGTATCTGCGGCGGTTCAGACCCAGGGGCGCGCCTGTGCGGCCTGCGCCTCGAACGCGTCGATCGAAGCCACTTTTTCCATTGTCAGGCCGATATCATCCAGCCCGTTCAGCAGGCAATGCTTGCGAAAGGCATCAACCTCGAACGCGATGGTGCCGCCATCCGGGCCGCGGATGGTCTGGCTTTCCAGATCAACGGTCACGACCGCGTTGGCACCGCGTTCGGCATCATCCATCAGCTTGTCCACATCTTCCTGTGGCAGCACGATGGGCAGGATGCCGTTCTTGAAACAATTGTTGTAAAAAATATCGGCAAAGGACGGCGCGATCACGCAGCGGATGCCGAAATCAAGCAGCGCCCAGGGCGCATGTTCGCGCGACGATCCGCAGCCGAAATTTTCGCCGCCAACCAGTATTTCGGCATTGCGATAGGCGGGTTTGTTCAACACGAAATCGGCGATCTCATTGCCGTCATCGTCAAAGCGCATCTCGTCAAACAGGTTCGCGCCAAGGCCCGAGCGCTTGATCGTTTTCAGAAACTGCTTGGGGATGATCATGTCGGTATCGACATTGATCTGCGGCAGCGGCGCGGCAATGCCGGTCAGCGTGGTGAAACTATCCATGGGCCTCTGGTCTCCTTGGCGTGCAAGGGCGACATAGCCGAGCCGCCGGGGCAAGACAAGGAGGCCGGGGCCATCGTCCGCATCACGCACCGGGTTTTTCCAAAGCGCTTTGCGTTTGATTTGAACCACCCTGGCGGGCTGAACCGGTTGTTTCACAAACCGTGGCCTCGACCCGCCAGGATGTGGCTCGTGCCTCGGGTAAAACGCAAAACGCTGTAGGTGCTTCGCCCGCCCTGTGGCAGGCTGGCGCAAGGAGGAACGCCATGACCGTATTTTCCAGCCCCTTTGGCGA
>NZ_JBTUJH010000011.1:0-6137 GCF_058343375.1 Alterinioella sp. | reverse complement strand
CGCAGGCCAAAGAGGCGGTCCGTGAACTCCTTGCCGTTATCCGTCAATATGGTGCGTATCCGCATTGGGCAGGCGCGCTCCAAATCACGCAGGAAGCGGCGCGCGTTCGCTGCCGTCTTGTTGTTGTAGATGCGGATAAAGTGGAGTTGGAGTTCCCCCGGTTTGATGGACACTTTTCACTTGATGAAGGAGAGTGTTTTTCATGCCGAGAACAAGGAACCCGTACCCGACGGAATTCAGGGATCAGTTGGTTGCGCTGGCGCGAGCTGGGCGTAGCGTTGAGAGTCTGGCGCGGGAGTATGAGCCCTGCGCTGCGACCATTCATGGCTGGGTCAAGCAAATTGAGATCGACGATGGTGATCGCAACGATGGCCTGACCAGCGAGGAGCGCTTAGAACTGCAGCGCCTTCGTCGAGAAGTCAGACAGCTCCGCCAGGAACGGGACTTACTGTCAAAGGCCGCGGCCTGGTTTGCACAACACGACGTGACATCGCGAAGGTCTTCAAGTTCATGACCGCGAACCAGGCCGAGTATTCGATCCAGACGATGTCACGCACGTTGGGTGTTTCCCGCAGCGGGTTCTATGCCTTTCATAGCCGTCCGCCTGGCCCCCGATTTGTTGAGGATGTTGCGCTGACCACGCGGATCGAAACCATCCATGAAGCTTCAAAGCAAACTTACGGCGCACCACGCATCCATGCAGAGCTGGCTGATGAAGGCGTCTTTGTGGGCCGCAAGCGTGTCGAGCGTCTGATGAAAGCCAAAGGCCTGAGGGGCGTCAGCCGTCGCAAGTTCGTTGTCACGACAGAGCGCGATCCACGCGTTCGGCCCGCCAGCGATCTGGTTGACCGAAACTTCTACGCAGATGCGCCAAATGTGCTGTGGGTCGCAGATATCACTTACGTGCCGACTTGGGCTGGCTTTTTGTATCTGGCGGTTGTTCTTGATGCCTTCAGTCGCCGGATCATTGGCTGGGCCATGGGAACCACGCAGAAGGCCCAGTTGGTGATCGACGCGGTGAATATGGCGATCACGCAGCGCAAACCATCAAATGTAATCCACCATTCGGATCAAGGATCGCAATACACATCCGTAGCTTTCGGTCTGCGCTGCAAGGAAATGGGTGTGCGACCGTCGATGGGATCTGTCGGGGATTGTTACGACAACGCCATGTGCGAGAGCTTCTTCGCCACCCTCGAATGTGAGCTGCTGGACCGCAGGAAGTTCAAAACCAAGGCCGAAGCACGTGTCGCTTGCTTCGAGTTCATCGAGGGCTGGTACAACCCCTCTCGTCGCCATTCGGCTTTGGGGTATAAGTCGCCAATCAACTACGAAAGGACCGCCACTGAAGGGCTGGAATCTCTAAGCCCATAACCGTCCATCAAACCGGGGGAACTCCAACTCCAATCGGCCATGAGCAGATGCTTAAGCCTGTGCCTAAGCCTCCTTGGTTGGGCTTAGGTGTCCGGTCGAAATGGGGGCCAGTTCATAGACCATCAAAAGATGGGACTAAACACCTAAACAATTAGGCTTTTCAAGGTGTGCGCCACAACCGTAATCTATCGCGGCATCGGGTTCTGCGCCTTGTTATAGGCGTGCCAATCGGTGATTTCGGGGTAATACATCGCCCGCCAGCGCCGCACACGCGGGTTCATCCGGGCCTGCCACAGCGGCGGGATCAGCGCCAGCAGGGTCATCACCGGATAGCCAAAGGGCAGTTGGGGGGCCTCGGCCTCGGAATAGTTCTGCAACAGCGGAAAGCGCCGGTTGGGTTTATAATGGTGGTCCGAATGGCGTTGCAGGTTGATCAGCAGCCAGTTCGAGGCCTTATGCGCCGCGTTCCAGCTGTGGCGCGGCTGGACATGTTCATAGCGCCCATCCCCCAGATATTTCCGGGTCAGCCCGTAATGTTCGACGTAATTCACCAATTCCAGTTGGAATACCGCCCAGAACGCCTGGGTGGCGAACAGAAAGAGGCCCCAGACCCCGCCGATGGACAGCGCCAGCAGGGCAAAGGCAAGTTCCAGCGCCCAATAGCGCCAGAACGGGTTGCTGGCATGCCACCAGGGCAGGCCCTTGCGCGCGAGCCTGGCCTTTTCGGCCCGGAAGGATGACCGCAGGCAGCCAATCAGCACGCGGGGAAAAAACCGGTGGAAGCCTTCATTATAGCGCGCGGTGACGGGATCGCGCGGGGTGCCGACATAGGAGTGGTGGACCAGCAGATGTTCCGACCGGAAATGGCCATACAGCACCATGCCCAGCAGGATATCGCCCAACCAGCGCTCCAGCCGGCTGGATTGATGCATCAGCTCGTGGCTGTAATTGATTCCGATCGTGCCCGAGGCCACGCCCATCACGGCAAATAGCGCCCATTGTTCAAGCAAGCTCAGATGCCCGCTTTGCGTGACGTAGATCAGCGTTCCGAAAATGGCGATGAATTGCAGCGGGGCCCAGATCAGCGTGATGGCGCGATACCAGAACAGTTGTGCATCGGGGGTTTCGGGATCCGCGTTTTCAAGGTTCAGCCCGGTCAGCGCGTCGAGAAAGCTGAACAGATACCAGGTGGCGGCAATTGGCAGGATCAGGGTCCAGCCGCCATAGATGGCCGCAATCGCCAGCATCGGCAACAGCCCCAGCGACATCCAGAAGGGCAGGGCGTTTTGGATTTTGGCGACCTGTGCGGCGGCGATCATGGCGGGCGGTTCCTTTGGCTTCTCAGGCGGCAGTGTCCCTTGTTTTCCGATAATGCTCAATCCTGATTGAATGCGCCTTGCGCGAGGTCAAATGCCTTGCGCATCAATGTCGGCAGATCGGCGGGGCGAAAATCCGTATCGGGCACAAACGCGCCTTGCGTTTCAACCGGCAGGCTGGCCAGCCTGAGCGACAGGCGCAGGTGAAAATGAGTGAATGTGTGGCGGACCTCAAGGTTTGGGTCATGCCAGGTGGCGGGCAGCGGCGGCGCGGGGGCCGGTGCCGCTTCGCCCCATTCGGTTGTCGGCCAGCCCAACATGCCGCCAAGCAAGCCCTTTTCGGGCCGCGTTTCAAGCAGCCATGCCCCATCGCTGCGCCGCGCCAGATAGGCGATGCCGTGGCGGATGGGTTTGGATTTTCTGGGGGTCTTGCGGGGCAGATCGGCAGCGATGCCTGTGGCGCGCCCCTTGCAGGGGTCACGCAGCGGGCAGATGCCACAGGCTGGATTGCGGGGGGTGCAGATCGTGGCCCCCAGATCCATCACCGCCTGCGCGTGGTCGCCGGGGCGATGCGCGGGCGTCAGCGCGCGCGCATGGGTTTTCAGCGTGGCTTTGGCGGCGGGCAGGGGCGTTGCGACCGCGAAAAGCCGGGCCATGACTCGTTCGACATTGCCGTCCATTACAGTCGCCCGCCGGTCAAAGGCAATCGCGGCAATGGCGGCGGCGGTATAGGGGCCGATACCGGGCAGGCGCAGCAATTCGGCTTCGGTATCGGGAAAGGCACCGCCGTGGTTCAAGACAACCGCCCGGGCGCATTTCAGCAGGTTACGGGCGCGCGCATAATAGCCAAGCCCGGCCCAGGCGGCCATGATCTCGGCATCATCGGCCCCGGCAAGATCCGTGACCGTCGGCCAGCGGGCGGTGAATTTGTGAAAATACCCGGTAACGGCGGCAACAGTGGTTTGTTGCAACATGACCTCGGACAACCAGATAAAATAGGGGTCGGGAACCCGCACGCCGCGATCCGCCGGCCCCACACGCCAGGGCATTTCGCGGGCATGGGCATCATACCAGGCCAGCAGAACAGGGCTTAAATCCTCGTCACGCAAAATTTATCCGCTCCGCTGTTATTGACGCATTGGTTCTGCCCTCACGGACGGGTAGATAAAGGATATCGAAAGGATATCCGATGTCTGCCGCCAAACGCACCATGCCCGTGACCCCCAAGCGCCGCAAGCGCGGGTTCGAGGCTGCGTCCAAGCTGGTGACCGGGCAATTGCGGCAACCGTTTGAGAAACGTGGTTTTGCCGAGACCAAACTGTTGACGCACTGGCCTGAAATTGTTGGCGAAGAAACGGCGAAATCCGCGATCCCGGTCAAGATCCGCCATTCCCGCGGCGGTGGGTTTGGCGCGACGCTGGTCTTGCTGACCACCGGCGGCCACGCCCTGACACTGGACATGCAAAAAGATGCGATCCGGCAGAAGGTGAACGCCTGCTACGGCTATAACGCGGTCAGCCGTATCCAGATCACCCAGACCGCGCCGGTAGGCTTTGACGAAGGCCATGTGCGGTTCGAGGTGAAACCAAAAGAACCGCCCCGGCCGACGCCCGAGATCCTGACCGCAGCTCGTGATGCCGCCGATCCGATTCAGGACAGCGACCTGAAACAGGCGCTGGAACGTCTGGCCCGCAACGTATTGACCAAGAACAGCCATTGAAAAGGAGAGGTTTGTGAACCGCAATCTACTAATATCGGGCCTTCTGGCCGCGATCATCGCCCTTGGCGGGAATTATTACCTGAATCAACACTCCTCAAGCCAGACCTGGCAGCCGCTTTTTGCCGCCAGCGCACAGCAGGTTGCGGAGGCCTCTGAACCAGAGGAAACCGAAGTCATCGAGATGGTGATGGGGGCCGAGGACGCACCGATCACGGTGATTGAATATGTGTCCTTTACCTGCCCGCATTGCGCCCGGTTCCACGAGGAAGTCTATCCCGATCTGATCGCCAATTATGTCGAACCGGGCCATGTGCGGTTCATCCTGCGCGAGATCTATTTCGACCGCTATGGCCTGTGGGCCGGCCTGGTCGCGCGCTGTGGCGGGCCGGAGCAGTATTTCGGCATTTCCGAGCTGCTGATGGAAGGGCAGCGCGATTGGGTTGACGGCGATCCGGGCGAGGTTGCGGCAAATCTGCGCCGGGTCGGGTTGTCGGCGGGTCTGAGCGACGATCAGCTGGATGTCTGCATGACCGATAGCGGGCATGCGGAAGCGCTGGTCACCCTTTCGGTTGCAGAAGCAGAGGCCGATCAGGTCACCGGCACCCCGAGCTTTGTCATCAACGGGGAGCTGTATTCCAACATGAACTACGCC
Source organism: Alterinioella sp. (assembly GCF_058343375.1). Classification (NCBI taxonomy): domain Bacteria; kingdom Pseudomonadati; phylum Pseudomonadota; class Alphaproteobacteria; order Rhodobacterales; family Paracoccaceae; genus Alterinioella; species Alterinioella sp. The sequence goes on along the minus strand of NZ_JBTUJH010000011.1, from coordinate 1,075 downwards.
GATTTTTCGGCGGTTCTGGACGAAATGCTGGAGAATGCCAGCTGATGCGCGCGCCGCTTGAGGGTGTCAAAGTCCTTGAGCTTGCCAGAATTCTGGCCGGTCCCTGGGCCGGTCAGACCTTGGCCGATCTGGGGGCCGAAGTGGTCAAGGTCGAAAGCCCCGAAGGCGATGACACCCGGGCCTGGGGGCCGCCATTCATTGAGCGTGAAGGCGACCGGTCAGCGGCCTATTTCCATTCCTGCAATCGCGGCAAAACCTCTGTTATCGCCGATTTTCGCACGCCTGAAGGGCAGGCAATGGTGCGCGAGATGGCGGCGGAATCCGATATTCTGATCGAAAACTTCAAGCTGGGTGGGCTGGCCAAATACGGGCTGGATTACGCCAGCCTGGCCAAGCTCAACCCGCGCCTCATCTATTGTTCCATCACCGGGTTCGGTCAGACCGGGCCTTATGCCCACCGGGCCGGATATGATTTCATCATTCAAGGCATGTCCGGCATCATGTCGGTGACCGGGGATCCGGACGGACAGCCGCAAAAGATGGGCGTCGCCGTTACCGATATCCTGACCGGGCTTTACAGCGTCAACGCGATACTGGCGGCGCTGCTTCAGCGCGGCCAAACCGGCAGGGGCCAGCATATCGACATGGCATTGCTGGATGTGGCGACCGCGACCATGGCCAATCAGGCGATGAATTATCTGGTGACCGGCAAGGCACCTGCGCGGATCGGGAACGCGCATCAGAATCTGGCACCGTATCAGGTGTTCGACTGCGCCGATGGCTGGATCATCATCGCCACCGGAAATGATGCGCAATACCGCCGTCTGTGCCATTTGCTGGGGCTGGCGGATATGGCCGATGACCCCGATTACCGGAGCAATGCCGACCGCATCGCGCATCGCGACGAGATGACAAGACGCCTGAGCGGGGCCACGATAGGGCGTGCCAAGGCCGATCTTCTGGCCGCCTGCGAGGCCGAAGGCGTGCCGGCCGGGCCGATCAATGATCTGGCGGAGGTCTTTGCCGACCCCCAGGTGCAGGCGCGCGGCATGCAGATTGCGCCGGGCGGGGTGCC
>NZ_JBTUJH010000010.1:0-21191 GCF_058343375.1 Alterinioella sp. | reverse complement strand
GTAATTCGCGGCGATCAGCGGATGCACGGTTGCGGGCAGATCCAGCACCGGTGGGGCCTCGTTGAAGATCGCGGCATAGCTGATCAGGGCGGCCAGAAAATACAGTGTCGGCGTGCCATGCGGCGCGTCATCGGAATACAGATCGGTGGCCGGGATCGCGGCCAGCGGGCTATCGGTAAAAAGCCCGGCCAGAACCGAGGCGGTGGGGATCAGACGGATATCAAGCCCCGGGCGCGCCTCTTGCAGGATATCCACATAACGCAGGAACCAGTCGTGATACGCGCCTGCATTGAACGCATGATAGCGGCGCAGATCGCGGGCCGATGGCGGAAAATCACCCGCGATCAGGGCCATATCCGACCAGCCTTCATAAATGAAGAACCGCGCCAGGGGGGCCTGAAACCCGGTCCAGTCAAACACCCTCAGCGTGGTCGAAACCGGGCTGAGACCTTCCGGGTTATCCCAGGCATAGGGGTTTTCGGGGGCCTCATCCTGAATGAAATTGCGCGGGTTCAGAATGATGGTGTTGAAGCCCGCGCGGCGAAACGCCATCACGTCCGGATCCCAGGCCGATGGCACCTGCGCGAAGGACCAGTTCGGCTCGGGCGGCAAGCCTTCGGCAAATTCGGGGCCGGAGCCAAAGACACCGTCAACGCTCACCCCATGGCCGCCGGCGCGCGCCAGAAGATAGAGCCAATGCGGCATCGTGGTTTCATCGCTGCCCGAGACATGGTTGATCAGGGAATTGCCAAAGATGAAGGCCCGAACCTCATCGCCGCGCGCCATGCCAATCGGCGCGAACCACAGCAACAGGACCAGCCAAAGCGATTTACTCAGCGGCATGGGCATCCTCCTGAGCAAGATCCGCAAGCGGATCGGGTTTGGTCGCGCGTTGCCCCAGGACCCATTGATAAATCTGTGAAATCTGTTCCGCCTTTCGCGCCCATGTATAGGCAAGCGCAACCTCAGCCCGCGCCTGCATGCCTGCGGCAGCCACATCATCGGGCGCATCCGCCAGCCGGGTCAGCTCAGCGCGAAACCCCGCGATGATGGCTGCCCGATCGCCCATCGGCACTTTCCAGCCGGCACCGCGCGCCAGCAATTCGGCGGGGCCTGCGTAATCGACGATCAGGCTGGCCAGCCCCATCGCCATCGCCTCCAGCACCACGCCGCCGCCAAATTCGCGGATCGAGGGGAAGGCCAGCAATGATGTGGTTGCGGCCACATCGCGCACATCGCCATGTGCCAGCCAGCCATGAAAGGTGACGCCGGGCAGCCCTTCGGCGCGCGATTTGAGCGCTGGCAACAAGGGGCCATCGCCGATCATCTCCAACTGCATGCGGCCCGCGTTCAGCAAGGGGCGCGCCGCCTCCAACAACATGTCCGGGCCTTTATAGGGAACCATGCGGCCGATGAAGCAGGCCCGCAGCGGGCCGCCCCGGGCAGGTGCCGCCACATGTGTAAACCGTTCGGGATCGACCGCGTTTTCCGGCAGGTAGATGGTTTTCGCACCCATCCCGGCAGGCAGTTCCGCGCCCGTATGGCGCGAGCCCGCGATGATTGCGCTGGCATGTTTCAGCATCCGTTTGCGCCCCGGCAGCGCCTTATAGGCACCACGAACATAGCTCAGCCATTCGCGTTCCTGACGCCGTTCGGCGTCAAATTCACGCGGCCATGGCACACCGCCATTCAAGGGGCCAAGCACGAAAGCCACGCCGGCCCGGGCGCATCTGGCGGCCAGCGGGCTGGAAATCGTCGGCGATAGCGGCGTTACCCGGTGCACGATGTCGAACCGCCCGGCCCGCAGATCAGGGCCGAATTTGCGCCAGACCAACCGCTCGAAATACGGATAGGACAGCGCGTTGATGGCTTGCAGCGTGGTCCAGCCCTTGCCTTCGCCCATCCTGAGCCTGGCCCCGAGCGCCCAGAGCGGCCGCGCGATGGCCTCGGAATCAATCGCCGTGAAATCGACGCCTTCAACCAACCCGGCCCGCAAGATCGCCTCACGGTTGCGGATCTGCGTCACCAGATGCACCTCGGCCACGTCGCGCAAAGCCCGGGCCAGCGACCAGCCGATCAAAGGCACCGACACCCATTCCGGGTTGGCGGCCTCGGCAATCAGCAAGATGCGGGGTTTGTCGGTCATGGCCTGCCTCATAACACGGTCTGCAACGGCGCGGGCCTTGCCCGGCGAGCAATTTGTGCCTGCTCGGAATAGCCCAGTAGCGCCCCGGCAAAAAGCCAGGTCATCGGGGTGATGGTGGCATTTGGCAAAAGATCCAGCACATTGACCGCCAATATCAGCGCAACGCCGCCAAGAAAGGGCGGGATCATGCCGCGCCGGGCACCGGTGGTGCGCCGCCAGACCAGAAAGATCGGCAAGGTCAGCAAGCCAAACTCGGCCAGAAACCCAAGCCAGCCGAACACGCCGATGGTGATGATCCAGCGGCCATCGGTTGTGGTCAGGATCTCGCCGGCGCTGTTGAAAATCTGGTTGCGCCCCCACGATCCCCAGCCAAACAAGGGCCGCTCCATCGCGCGATCAAACAGCACGTTTTCATTGTCCAGCCGGAATTGCAGCGAATTGGCGCGATCGGGGTCGATCCGTTCCGCCGCCGTCAGCATCTGCGCCTCGGGCACCAGATCCGCGCCCTTCAGCGCCGGATAGGCCAGCGCCAGAACCACCAGAACCATGGCCAGATGCAACTGAACCCGCACCGTCAGAAAGGCGATGGCCGGCGCGAAAGCAAAGCCGTAAAGGATCGAGGCTACCGATTTGCTCAGCACCAGCACGACAAGCAGATAAATGGCGCAAACCCACCAGGCGACGGCGCGGCGCGAGGGGTCCGAGCGGGCGATGGTGACGGCGGCCAACAGCGTCGTCATCACCAGAAACGCGGCCCACAGCCCGTGATACAGAAAGACGATCGCCCGGAAACCGCCCTGGCGGATCATCTGTTCGAAACTGTGCTGGAAATAGCCATAGACCCAGATATTGATCTGCGGGCTCAGACGGATCTCCAGCAATATCGGCAGCGAATAGATCATGCCACCGATGAAGATCGCCCATAGCAGATCCTTGAGGTCGCTCTCGGTGCGCAGGAAATTGCGCGCCAGCAGCATCGGCGAAATCAACAGGGCCTGTTGCACCATCAGCGCCACCGCCTCGCGCAGGCGCAGCGCCGGCAGCGCATATTCGCCAAAATAGACCGGGTCCATATTGGTCAGCACGGTGAAAAGCGGGCTGGCGATGAACAGGGTCACCAGCAGTTTGGCAACCGGGTTTTCCGGCAGGAACTTGAGGCGTCCGCGATAGATCACAATAGACGCCAGGACAGCCACAAAACTCGGGATGGTCTGCTTGGTCAAGGGCGGCATCAGCGGAAAATCGAACCCTGCGGGCGGTGGCGGCAAGATCAGATAGGCCGCCAGAAGGCTGGCAATCAGCGCACGCCCCGGGGTCAGCCTGACGAACAGCCAGACCGAGATCACCGGCCACAGAACCAGCATCAGGGACGCGAACGCATTGGGCATGAGGCTGCCTGATTAACCTTTCCGATCCAACGTCATGTTTATGCCCGGTTTCCCCCCTAAGGGGGGGGCAAGCCGATCCATATCGGCAAGTTACGGCAGAATTATGCCCCTGACAGGGGCGCAGGGCCAATGAGGGTGCGATGGCGGGCGGGCAAGACACAGAGTTGAAGATCGCCTATCTTTGCGATTTCGACCCGTCCGATCCGACGCATTATTCGGGTGGAAATGCCGCAATGGCGCGCGCGCTGCGCGCGCAAGGAAATGACGTTACCGTCATCAGCCAATCCTGGGGCCTGGCCGAACCGCTGCGCCGCGCCGTCTTGGGCGCCCCCGAAGGCCTGAGCATCCGTGCCCGCTGGCGCCTGCATCTGGCGCTGGCACATATGATTGCGCGCCGGGTGCGCGCCGAGCTGGCGCGAGACCACTATGATGTTCTGTTCTGCGCCTATTCCTTTCATTCGCTGTCGCGGCTTTCGCTGCCCTATCCGATGGTCACGGTCTTCAGCTCGGATGCCACGCCCACGATCTACAAGGCCTCCGCTGTCGGGCAAAGCTTCGGCTCCTGGTTCGCGCCGTCCCGGCTGCTCGATCCGGCGATTGAGCGCGCCGAGCGGCGGGTGTTTGGCGGGCTGGACCTGGCGCTGTGGCCGTCTGATTGGCTGACCGGCGCGGTCAACACGCGCTACGGGCTGGACCCGGCCCGGTCGCGCACCATCCCCTGGGGGGCGAATATCGAAGATCCCGGCCCCGCCCCCCCTGCCGCCGCAATCGGGCCCGGCCGCCCGGTGGAAATCCTGCTGGTGGGGCGCGACTGGAATGCCAAGGGCGGCGAGATCACGGCCGAAACGGTGGGTTTGCTGCGCGCGCGCGGCATTGACGCCCGTCTGACCGTCATCGGTTGCACCCCGCCCGATACCATCCGCCGCGAAGCGCTGATTGTTCACCGCTATCTGGACAAATCCGACCCGGCGGATCTGGCCGTGCTTCAGGCTGCGTTTCGGGATGCCCATTTCCTGCTGATGCCGTCCTTTGAAAGCTATGGCTTTGCGTTTTGCGAGGCCTCGGCCTATGGCCTGCCCTCGCTGTGTCTGGATGCCGGCGGCGTGCCGGTCTGGAACGGGGAAAATGGCCACGCCTTGCCGATCGGAGCGACGGCGGCTGATTTTGCGGCGCTGGTGCAGCGCTATATCGACACCCCGGCAGCCCACGCAGCGCTGTGCCAGAGCGCGCGCCGGGTCTATGAGCAGAAACTGAACTGGGATGCCTGGGGCCGTGCTGTCACGCGCGCAATGCACGGGGCTGTCACTGCCCGGTGCCGCGCAGAACCACGCTGACGGTGCGCCACAGCACCCGGATATCGGTGCCAAAGGACAGCTCCCGGAAATAGGCCTGATCGAACCCGGCGCGTTCATGAAAGCTGCTGTCATTGCGCAGCGAGATTTGCCAGAACCCGGTAATGCCCGGACGCATCACGTAATATTCGGTGCCAGGATAGAGCGCGCGCTGATTGCACATCATCGGGCGCGGCCCGACGATTGACATATCGCCCATCAAAACGTTCCAAAGCTGTGGCAGCTCGTCCAGCGATGTGCGGCGCAGAATGCGGCCAAGCCGGGTGATACGCGGGTCATTCTTCAGTTTCTGATGCTTGTCCCATTCCGCCCGTGCACCGGGGTTGGCCGCCAGATAGCCTTCCAGCACCTCATCGGCCCCCGGCACCATGGTGCGCAGTTTCCACATGCCGAATACCTGCCCGTTCAGCCCAACCCGTTCCTGACGATAAAACGGTGTTGCGCGTTCGCGCAGCATGATCAGCAGCGCAAGAAAACCAATCACCAGAGCCGCTGGAATGGCGGCCACGCAGACCAGAGCAATATCGAACGCCCGCTTCAGATGCCGCCGATAGGCCCCGGCAAGATCTTGCCGGGCAAGCGGAAACAGGGCATGGGGTGCCCTGCCTTCGGAATAGAGGCCAAAACGCTCATACATGACGTGAACCCCTCCTTGGGGCCGCGCCCGAAAAATCGGGCACAATGACACACGCGCTTCCTGTCCAGCCCCCGCGACTCCAGCGGCTGGTTTTCGAAGTCATTATTTTTTGGGTGCGAACCGGCGCAGAGCAGTCTGCCGAGTTCTTCGGATGCGATCTTGCCATCCCCACCAACGCGACACCCGGGCGGGGTGGCAGCCCCGGATTTCCCATTTGTCACGAAGTCATGGCGCAATCAGCGCTTTCGCACGGGTCCAGATAAGCATTTGTGACGTATTTTCGTCAATTGAAGGTTACGCAATACAACCATGGCGTGTGTGCACAATCTGGATGATATCACCTTGATTAACGGAGATAAAATGCGTCACGAGGCATCAGATGATGGCATGAGGCGTTGCCCAGACGTCGCCTGTTTGTTGCGTATTTGGAAACGATTTAGCTTTTATTGCCAACCTGTCGAAAAATTAAGCCGAAGACCTGTCCATTTGGACAGGTCTCAGCGGCGAGATCAGGGCTCGGCTGGCTATTGAGACGCCAGGCATTGCACCTGTTGGCGGCCTCTGGCGATTGTGGCAAAACGGCGCCGCGGCTGTGACAAGACCCGTGCAAGAAACAGATATTTTTTTGAAACGCAACAATCGCACACGCATAGGTTGCGAAAATTCCGGCGACAAAGCCATATTTCGGCTGAAATTGTGCAAAATCCGGCAAATTGCCGCCATTACATGATTCGGATGATGCGCTTGAGTCTGACTTTCGATTGAACGCAAACACCCGCAAAATATGGCAATCCGATCCGCAATCGGCGGGCGGCGAAGATGCGCGTTGGCGGCCACATTTCGGCCCTATTCCGCCCAGCGCCGCTTGATCCCGGCCATACTGGTGCCCATAACGCTGGTATTATCTCATTTCAACACCCTGATCATAGCCGGAGACCCCATGTCGGACCTCGACCCCATGTTAGACGCCTCGTTCTGGATTACCGCCGGGGCGATCATTTTGCTGCTGGTGCTTTCGGCCTTTTTCTCTGGCTCGGAGACTGCGTTGACAGCGGCCTCACGCGGGAAATTGCGCGCACAGGCTGATCGTGGTGCAATAGGGGCCGCGCGCGCGCTTTATCTGACCGAGGATAGCGAGCGTTTGATCGGCTCGATCCTTTTGGGCAATAATCTGGTCAATATCCTGGCCGCCGCGTTGGCAACGTCGCTGTTTACCCGCGCCTTTGGCGAAAGCGGGGTGGTATTGGCAACGCTGGTGATGACCACTCTGGTGCTGATCTTTGCCGAGGTGCTGCCCAAGACCTACGCCATCACGCGCCCCGAAGCTGCCGCGGCCGCGGTATCACGCATAATCAAGCTGGTGATCCTGGTCTTTTTTCCCGTCGTGGCCATGGTGCAGGTTCTGGTGCGCGCGATCTTGCGGCTTTTCGGGGTTCAGACCGATCCCGACAGCGCGGTCCTGTCTGCCCGCGAGGAAATCGCAGGGGCCATCACGCTCGGTCATTCCGAAGGTGCGGTGGAAAAGGATTCGCGCGACCGGCTGCTTGGCGCGCTCGATCTGGGCGAGCGCACGGTTGAAGAAATCATGCTGCACCGCTCCAACATCGAGATGATCAACGCCGATGATGCCGGCGAAACGATCCTGAGCCAGTTGCTGCATTCGCCCTATACCCGTCTGCCCGTCTATCGCGGCGACCCCGAAAACATCATCGGGCTGGTTCATGCCAAGGATGTCCTGCGCGCCATGGACCGGCTGGTGCGCGGCCCCGACGCCTCGGCCGCCGGGCTGGCGGGGTTTTCGGTGACCGATGTGGCGATGAAGCCCTATTTCGTGCCGGAAACCACGACGCTCGATGATCAGATGCGCCAGTTTCTGCGCCGTCATACGCATTTTGCATTGGTGGTCGATGAATATGGCGCGTTGCAGGGATTGATCACGCTGGAGGATATTCTGGAGGAGATCGTGGGCGAGATCACCGACGAGTTTGATGTCGAGGATACCGCTGATCTGGCCCCTGAACCTGATGGCGGCTATCTTGTGGATGGTGGCATGACAATCCGCGATCTGAACCGCGCCGCCGAATGGAACCTGCCCGATGACGAAGCCAATACCGTTGCGGGGCTGGTCATGCATGAGGCGCAGATGATCCCTGAAATAGGCCAGGTGTTCAATTTCCACGGCTTTCGATTTGAAGTGACCGCGCGGGCGCAAAACCGGTTGACGCAGCTTAAAGTTCGTAAGTTGTGACGGGTTGAGGGGGATCGCCGCGCTTGCGCGTCGATCCGTGCGAGGGGTTTCACCCCTCGCGCTCCCCAGAGTATTTTCACAAAGAAGAAGGAGCGATGTCGGTTTCTGACTTGCGAGGTGGAGAATGCTGGTCCCTGAATGGCCGGAACCGGGTTTCGAAAGGAAGTGGCAATGAAAGCGCATGTGCAGGTCTGTGTCATTGGCGGCGGGGTGGTCGGGTGTTCGGTGCTGTATCACCTGACCAAACTGGGCTGGAGCGATGTGGTGCTGCTGGAACGCTCGGAGCTGACCTCGGGGTCGACCTGGCACGCGGCAGGCGGGTTTCACACGCTGAACGGTGATACCAACATGGCCGCGCTTCAGGGCTACACGATCCGGCTTTATCGTGAATTGGAAGAATTGACCGGCATGTCCTGCGGCCTGCATCATGTTGGCGGCATCACGCTGGCCGACAGCCCGGAACGGTTTGACATGCTGAAGGCCGAACGCGCCAAGCACCGGGTCATGGGGTTGGAGACCGAGATCCTGGGCCCCGAAGAGATCAAGGCGATTGCGCCGATCACCAATGTCGAGAACGTGCTTGGCGGGCTTTACGACCCGCTCGATGGGCATCTCGACCCGTCGGGCACGACGCATGCCTATGCGCGGGCCGCCAAAATGGGCGGGGCCGAGATTGCGCTGCATACCCGTGTGCTGGAGACCAACCCGCGCCCCGATGGCGGTTGGGATGTGGTGACTGACAAAGGCACCATCCGGGCCGAACATGTGGTCAATGCGGGTGGGCTATGGGCGCGCGAAGTGGCGGCAATGGCGGGGTGCTACCTGCCGCTGCATCCGATGGAGCATCAATATCTGGTGACTGAAGACTTGCCCGAGATTTACGAGCGCGACGCTGAACATCCGCATGTGATGGATCCGGGCGGCGAAAGCTATCTGCGTCAGGAAGGGCGCGGATTGTGCATCGGCTTTTATGAAAAGACCTGCAAGCCCTGGGCGGTGGACGGCACGCCATGGGAGTTTGGTCATGAGCTGTTGCCCGATAACTTGGACAAGGTGGAGGCATCGATCGAGTTTGCCTATCGCCGCTATCCGATCCTGGAGCGCGCCGGCGTGAAATCGGTGATCCACGGGCCGTTCACCTTTGCCCCTGATGGCAACCCGCTGGTGGGGCCGGTGCCGGGCCTGCGCAATTATTGGTCGGCCTGCGGCGTGATGGCGGGATTCAGCCAAGGCGGCGGCGTTGGGTTGACGCTGGCGCAATGGATGGTCGAAGGCGAGCCCGAGCGCGATGTCTTTGCCATGGATGTGGCCCGGTTTGGCCGCTGGATCACGCCCGGCTATACCCTGCCCAAGGTCGTCGAGAATTATCAGAACCGGTTTTCCGTGACCTATCCGAATGAGGAACTGCCCGCAGCCAGGCCCAACAGGACCACGCCGGTCTATGACATTCTGGATGCGATGGGCGCGGTCTGGGGTCAGCAATACGGGCTGGAAGTGGCCAATTATTTTGCGCAGCCAGGCGAGCCGCGCCATGAGACGCCCAGTTTCCGCCGCTCAAACGCCTGGGACGCAACCGCGCGCGAGGTTGCAGCCGTGCGCGGGGCCGTGGGCATTAACGAGGTGCAGAATTTCGGCAAATATCTGGTATCAGGCGCGGGTGCGCGCGATTGGCTGGACCGGATCATGGCCGGGCGCATTCCGGGGCCGGGGCGGATCAGCCTGACACCGATGCTGGCCCCGTCAGGGCGTCTGATTGGCGATTTCACGGTTTCCTGCCTGTCCGAGACCGAATTTCAACTGACCGCCAGCTACGCGGCGCAGGATTTCCACATGCGCTGGTTCGATCAGCATGGGCAGGAAGGTGTCACGGTCGAAAACATCTCGGACCGGCGCACCGGGTTCCAGATTGCCGGGCCGCGGGCGCGCGATTTGCTGGCCAAGGTGACGCGCGCCGATGTCAGCGCCGGGGCGTTTCGGTTCATGGATGTGAAACAGCTCTCTGTCGGGCTGTGCGATGCCATCGTGCAGCGCCTCAGCTATACCGGCGATCTGGGTTTTGAGATCTATGTCGATGCCCTGCAGCAACGCGCCCTGTGGCATATCCTTTGGGATGCGGGCCAGGAATTCGGCATCCGCCCCTTTGGCATGCGCGCCATGATGAGCCTGCGGCTGGATCGTTTCTTTGGATCCTGGGGGCGCGAATATTCGCCCGATTACACCCCGGCAGAAACCGGCATGGACCGGTTCGTCAGGCTGTCGAAAGGTGCCGATTTCATTGGCCGGGCAGCGGTGGAGGCCGCGCAGATCCCCGACCGCAAGCTCTGCGCCTTTGTGGTTGAGGCAGGCGAGGCGGATGTGATCGCCTATGAGCCGATCTGGCTGGAGGGAAGCGTGCAGGGGTTCTGCACCTCGGGCGGCTATTCGCATCATGCGCAGAAATCGGTCGCCCTGGGATTTGTGCCAACAGATCGCGCCGTGGACGGGCTGGAGGTGGAGATCGAGATCCTGGGCGAGAGGCTGCCAGCCCGGCTGGTCACCGAGCCGCTGTTTGATCCCGATGGCCGCCGGATGCGCGGATGAGCCCCGATACCACGATCATCTTGCTGGCCGCGGGGGCGTCAGCGCGCATGCGCGGGGCCGATAAACTGTTGGAACCTGTGGGCGATGCGCCCCTGTTGCGCGTTATGGCGCGGCGGGCCCAAAAGGCCGGCCCGCTGCGGGTGGTTTTGCCGCAGGGTGATGCGGCACGGGCGCAAACCCTGGAGGGTCTTTCCTGCGAAATCGTGACGCTGCCCAAGGGGCAGGATATGAGCGCCTCGTTGCGGGCCGGAGTGCAGGGGCTGGCCGGTCCGGTCCTGATTGCGCTGGCCGATATGCCCGAGGTGACAGCCCATGACATGCATCTGATGATCGCGCTTTCCGCCCAGGCCCCGCGGGCGATCTTGCGGGCAGCAACGCGGGACGGGGTGCCGGGCAATCCGGTGCTGTTTCCGGCCGATATGCTGAGCGAACTGCAGGCCATCAAAGGCGACAAAGGCGCGCGCGACCTGCTCAAACGCCATGGCGCGCGGGTTCATCTGATCCCCCTGCCCGGTAAAAACGCGCTGACCGATCTGGATACGCCCGAGGATTGGGCCGCCTGGCGGGCGACACTGCCATAAAAAAGGGGCGACACCCTTGCAAGGTGCCGCCCCGTTTCGGGTCCGGGGTTCGGGATCATGCCCCCAAGCCCCCCGCCCCGTATCCCTGCTGCATTACTGCACGATGAGACGTGCTTCGTGACTTTTCAGAACCTTGCGCGCCGCCACATAGGCATCGCGGCCTTCGGTTTCGCGCAGATCGGGGAACAGCTCGAAGATTTCGTTGCGCTGCGAATTGCCCATACCTTCCAGGGTCATGTCGCCGGGCTGGAAGCTTTCAGTCCAGGCCCCGTCGGCCAGAACGACCTCGTGGCGGTCAAACATGAAGTGGATATAGGTGGTGCGCAGCGTGTCCATCCACTGAACGCCACTATGGTTGACCAGATGCTTGGCCGCGACCAGAACTTCGCTTTCCTCGAAATAGAGCGCGGTGCGATCATTGGCCACCAGCATACGGTGCTGCGGGCTGACCAGCATGTCGCGTTCGGGCAGATTATCCCCCAGAGACCCGGCCTTGATCAGGATCGGGCGCAGATGCGGCGCGCGGCGCAGCTCGGCGTGGTTCATGGTCTTGGAGCCGACCCAACGGATTTCCTGAATACCATTGTCGCGGGTGATGATCTTGTCACCGACGCTCAGGCTTTCCACCAGCACTTCGCCACGCGGCGTCGCAATGCGCGAACCGGGGGTAAAGCAGGGCACGATATTCTCGATTTCTTCGAATTCCATGGTGCCGATGACGTTGGCGGCATCATAGCCGTTGCCATCATAGAAGGTCACGGTGCCGTTTTCCGCGTTGTTCGGATCCAGTTCCACCCGCAGCGGGCCGGACCCGGTCAGGTCGAGCGTGTCATAATCGTCGCCGGTGCCGGAGCCGTCGACATAATCGCCGGCGTTGAAGCCACCCTCGAACACGTCACGATCCGCGCCGCCTTCCAGGCTGTCATTGCCCTGACCACCGATAATGGTGTCATTGCCGTCACCGCCATGGATGGTATCTTCGTCAATACCGCCATCCAGCAGGTCATCACCGGTGCCGCCATGGATGAGATCATCATCATCTTCGCCATAGATGGTGTCATTGCCGGCACCGCCGTCGATCGTGTCCATGCCATTATCGGGGACCGCATCGGGGCCGAGCGGATTGCCGTCAGATCCGTCATCGGTGATGTTTACCGAGTCGGGGAAGCCAGGCCCAAGGCCGCCATAGACGACGTCGTCGCCTTCGCCAGCTGAAATCGAGTCGCTGCCTTCGCCACCAATAATGGTGTCATTGCCGCCATCGCCAGAAATGGTATCACGGTCAAATCCGCCATCGATATAATCATCGCCTGCCCCACCTTCGATGTCATCGGCATCATCGCCGGTGTAGATCGTGTCGTTGCCGGCACCACCGGTAACGGTGTCCATGCCATCAAGGGGATCACCGTCGCTCGGATAGAGGCCGGGATAGCCAAGATCGGGCAAGGGCAAATTGGTCTCGAACCGGGTGTCGATCAGATCATCGCCATCGCCGCCATCGACCGATTCCTTGCCGTCACCGCCGATCAGCGTGTCATTGCCATCGCCGCCGATCAACGTGTCGTTGCCGCCCTCGCCCTTGACGACATCGTCGCCCTCTCCGCCATCCAGAATGTCATCGCCATCATTGCCGAACAGCGTGTCATCGCCCAGGCCCGCCAGAACCGTGTCATTGCCGGTGCCGGCCAGAACCACATCATCATTGGGGGCATGGCCGGGAAGAATCGCATCATCATTATCAATCCGGTCACCCTCGGGATCGCCCAGATATCCCAGATCAATCAGATCATCACCGGGCGTGCCGTCGACAACGCCGTCAACCGTGCCGGGGTTATTTTCACCACTCATAATATCTTCTCCTTAAATTCGCCGCGCCGAGGCACGCACCTTGCGCAGCTGTCCGGCGATCTTGTTCCAGTGAAGAGACAACGCCCTCAGCGTCACGCAAATGCGTGGCACCAAAGTCTTGCGTGATGGTCATGGTGACCTTGGTCATCGCACATCCCCTGGCGATCATTGTCATTACGATCCAACCAGCTGGCGATGACGTGAAGAACAGGCGGCGCACGGACGGGCCTGGGATGGGAACAAATGGCCGCAGGCAATTATTGCCATACGCAGGGGGCACACCTGGCAGGGTGTTCTCCCTCACGTGGTTCCGCACATATCGCGCGGCTCACATGCCACCTGCCAATCCATCCGACCGGCTGGTTTCGTGCGGCCGCCCCCGTGGCCTTCAGACATCGCCCCCCAGTTGGGCTGAGATATATTTACCCCGAGAAGGCCGTTCCAACAAAGCAAAAATTGTTCGAAACTTGGCAGCAATCAGCCCCAAGCAGGCTTGGCGAGGGCGAAACGCGACATTGCCTGAACGCGATTCACAGGCGATTGTTGCGGGAACCGTGACAATCGAGATCCTCTGGCCCTGAAACCGTATGCCGCTTATCCTTTTGAAATATAACCGGTTTCATGAGTAACCCACAGAGTTACCCACAGGCTGATTGTCGGCACGGGTTGGGGGATTATGGGTGATTGTTTACATATATAAAACAATGAATTGGTTCAAATATCGAAACACTCTGTTAGCCGTGGCAGCAGTATGGCGGCAGTTTGAGAGGATTGCCTTTTTTATAATCCGCCGCGAAACCCGGCTTTGGTTCCGCTGCGTGATCAATCGCGAACGAATCGCCGAATCGAGGCGGCCCTGGCTCTGCCCGGTCGGACCTGTCCATTTAGACAGGTTCGAAATGTATAAGGAATTTCTTTCGCCGGACAGCCCATGCCAGCATCACCGCGCCGCCACATTGTGATCTGCCATCGCGCCGCAAATGGTGCCCAGGCCAATGCCGGGCTTTTCGCCTGAACCGGCATCGCACTGCCCAACCCTTGCCATAGTTCCGTGCAAGCATCGCGTCAGGCAGCAAAGCAGAAATGAACCGGAGCAAAACGATGCCAAATCCAAAGCCCGCGCCAATACAGGCCCCTGAACCGACCGAACCGCAGAAGAAAGACACGCCAGTTGCCCTTCGAGATTGGGCCAGCATCTGATAGGCAGGCTTGGCCGCCCGAACAGGAGGCCCGCCATGCCCACAGATCTGACCGAAATTCGCAATATCGGCCCCGCCTTTGCCGAGGCGCTGATGCGCGCCGATATCACTGACGCCGCGACCTTGCGCGATCTGGGGGCCGATACCGCCTATGCCAGGTTGTTGCAAACCGGCGCGCGGCCACATTTCATCGGCTAAAGCACATCTCGGAATAGCTGCGGAAGGGTGTATCGCCGGGCGCGTTGAAATCCTTGATTTCAGGCAGCGTCAGGTGAGTCAGGTTTTCTGAGACCTGCGCCAACGCTGGCTCAGGGCATCCGACAGCAGCGCCAGAACAGCCTCTCGCGGCACATCTGCGGTGACGAACGCCGCGCCGATGCCACGCGCCAGAATGAACCGCAGCTGCCCGTCCAGCACCTTCTTGTCCTGCCCCATCAGATCCATCAGGGCGGTCGCCGATGGCAGATCCCCCGCAATATCGGACAGGTCGCATTTCATGTTCATCGCCACCAGATGGGCGCGCACCCGGCTCGGGTCTTCCTGCGCGGTCAGCCCAAGCCGGCAAGACAGCTCGAATGCCAAAGCGCAGCCGATCGCCACGCCTTCGCCATGCAGCAGGCGGTCCGAATATCCGGTCGCGGCCTCCAGGGCATGACAAAAGGTGTGGCCCAGATTCAACAGCGCACGGTCGCCCTGTTCGGTCTCGTCGCGCACCACGATATCGGCCTTCATCTGCACCGACCGGCGCACCGCCTCCAGCCGCAGGCCCGCATCACCCGCGGCAAGCGCCGGGCCATGGTCCTCCAGCCAGGCAAAGAAATCGGCATCGCCAAGCAGCCCGTATTTGACCACCTCGCCGTAGCCGGCCAGAAAATCGCGGGCGCTGAGCGTGCCCAGAACCTCGATATCGGCCAGCACCAGGACGGGCTGATGAAAGGCACCGATCAGGTTCTTGCCAAGGGTCGAATTGATGCCGGTCTTGCCGCCCACCGAACTGTCGACCTGCGCCAGCAGCGATGTCGGCACTTGAACAAACCGCACGCCACGGCGCAGGATGGCCGCCGCGAACCCCACCAGATCACCGATCACGCCACCGCCGAAGGCCACCACGATATCGCGGCGTTCGACCTTCTGTTCGAGCAGCCATTCCACCACCTGGGTCAGGAAAGGCCAGCTTTTTGTGGCCTCGCCCGGTGGCAACACCAACACCTCAGCGCTGATCCCGGCCGAAGCGAGCCCCGCCTCAAGTGCTGCAAGATGCAACCCCGCCACGCGCGATTCCGTAACCACGAATACCCGAGGGCGGTTCAAAAGCGGGCCAATTTCCGCCCCGGCGCGGGCCAACAGGCCGGGCGCGATGCGCACGTCATAGGCGCGCGTATCCAGGGCCACGTGAACTGTTGCCTCGCTCATGTCCTTGCCTCCAGCACGCCGGCCTGAAACAGGCAGTCCACCACCGCATCGGTGGTTTGCTCTATCGACCAGTCAGCCCGCGCCTGCACGGTGAATTCGGCCTGTTCATAGGCCGGCTCGCGCGTCTCGAGCAAGGCAGCAAGCGTCGCGTAAGGATCTGGCGTGCGCAGCAATGGCCTTGTATCCTTGTGACGCACCCGCGCCCAGAGCAGATCCAGATCGGCCTTGAGCCAGACCGAGGCCGCGCGCCCACCAATAAGCTGCCGGTTTTCCGCCGACAGCCAGGCCCCGCCCCCGGTGGACAACACGCAAGGCGGGCCTTCCAGCAGGCGGGCGATGATCTGGCCTTCCTTTTCACGGAAAAACCCCTCGCCATAGCGCTCGAAAATCTCGGAAATGGAAAGTTTCGAGGCCGTCACGATCTCGGCGTCCGAATCTTCGAACGCAACCCGCAGCCGTGCCGCCAGGGCCCGCCCAATGGCGGTTTTTCCAGCCCCCATCATGCCCACCAGAACCACCGTTCTGGTCAGTTTCAGCGGCCCCTTTGGCGTGGTTTCGCCCAATCCCAAAAAAAAACTTCTCCCGCTCTGGCGCAATTCGCCCTCAGATGGCTTATAATGAATTGAATGCGGCGGCAAACGTCGAAACAGGCAGGTTGGGGAAGAATGTTAAGGCGATTATTCAAGCTACTATTTGTGTTGGCGGTGCTGGCGGGCCTCTTCCTGGTGGCCTATGCCTATTCGGGTCTGATGCAGCCGCAAACCCGCGAGATGATCCTGCCGGTGGAACTGGATGACGATTAGGGCCGCTTGTATCGCCTTGATCCTTGCGGGTCCGGCATCGGCGCAGGAGGGTGACGCCCCCGGCTGGCTGTCGGAAACCATCCTGTCGCCCAACAGCAATATCGCCACCACCGCAACGCCGCAGGAAATCAGCGTCATGCCCATCGGCGCAGTGCAGATGGATGCGGTGGGGTTGCTGACGCCGATCCAGACCGGCCTGCCTGCCGATCTGTGGGCGCTATCGTCCTCTGCCACGCTGGCCAGCCTTTTCCGCGCCCAACCCTATGAGGGGCTGCCTGCGATCCAGTCCATGACCGCAATGCTGGCGCTGGCCGAAGTGAACCCGCCGCTGGATGCAACGGCTGAATCCACGCTTTTCCTGGCCCGGCTCGATCTGTTGCTGGAACGCGGCGCGATTGATCCCGCGCGCGCCCTGATGGAACGCGCCGGCCCGACGACGCCGCAGGTGTTTCGCCGCTGGTTTGATGTCAGTCTGCTGGCCGGTCAACCCGACCGTGCCTGCGCCGCCATGCGCGCCAACCCCGATATCGCGCCATCCTTTCCGGCCCGCATCTTTTGCCTGGCGCGCGGCGGCGATTGGTCGGCGGCGGCGCTGACGCTTGGCACTGGCGAGGCGCTTGGGTTCATCCCGGTCGAGGAAGGTGACCTGATCGCCCGCTTCCTTGACGCCGAGCTGTTTGAAGGCGAGCCGCCGCTGCCGCCCGATCCCGCGCCGACGCCGCTGCGCTATGAAATGCTTGCCGCAATCGGCGAACGTCAGGGGGCCGCGACATTGCCGCTGGCCTTTTCGCAATCCGATCTGGCCCCGACCGCCGGGTGGCGGGCGCAGCTTGATGCCGCCGAAAGGCTGGCCCGCAGCGGCGCGATCACCCCTGATCAATGGCAGATCATCTATACATCCCGCGTGCCCTCGGCCTCGGGCGGGGTTTGGGACCGGGTTGCGGCACTTCAGGCCTTTGACGTGGCCATGCTGGCGCAGGACCCGGCGGCCATCGCGCGCCTGTTGCCCGCCGCCTGGAACGCGATGCAGGAATCCCGCCTGGAAGTGCCCTTTGCCGAGGTTTATGCCGACCGCCTGATGCGCCTGCCCCTGACCGATGACACCGCCGCATTGGCACGCCGCGTGGCGCTGTTGTCGGAAAGCTATGAGCGCACCGCACAGCTTAACGTGCCGCAGACCGATGAGGAACGGTTTCTCTTTGCCATTGCCCGCGGGCTGCCGCCCGAGACCTCTTTGCGTGGTGCAATTCCGCAAATGGTGGCCATTGCCTTTGCAAGCGTCGACCTGCCGGACCGCTATCGGCGCCTGATCCGGGATGAACGTATCGGCGAGGCATTGTTGCAGGCAGCACTGGTGCTCAGTTCCGGCGATGGCGATCTCGACGATATGGGCGACGCGCTGCAACTGTTGCGCCATCTGGGGCTGGAAAGCACCGCGCGCCGGGCCGCGTTGCAACTGATGATCCTTGAACGCCCGCGATGAGCAGCGGCTGGATATCCCCGTTTCTCGAGGCCCAGGCTGCCGAACTGAATGCCGCCGAAAACACCCTGCTTGCCTATGGCCGCGACCTGCTGGATCTGGAGCGATGGCTGGCCGGAAAGACCAGCGATTTCGCCACCGCCACCCGCGCCCAGATCGAGGCCTATCTGATCCATCTCGAGGCCCAGGGCATGGCGAAATCAACCCGTGCGCGCAAACTGTCCGCGATCAGACAGCTTTACAGATTCGCCTATGAGGAAGGGTTGCGCGGCGACAATCCGGCGCTTCAGATCAAGGGGCCGGGACGCGACAAATCCCTGCCCAAGACCCTGACAATGGCCCAGGTCGATCAATTGCTGGAGGCCGCCGAGACCCATGGCCGCAGCGCCGGTGACCGGCTGCGCAACACCTGCCTGATGCAGCTGCTTTACGCCACCGGCATGCGGGTGACCGAGCTGGTATCGCTGCCGGTTGCCGCCGCGCGCGGCGATCCGCAGCTTTTGCTGATCCGGGGCAAGGGCGGCAAGGAACGCCTGGTGCCGCTATCGCCACCGGCGCGTGTGGCGCTGGCGGCATGGCTGGCGCATCGCGATGAGGTCGAGGAGGTCGCGCGCCTGGAAACCGGCACCAGCCCGTCGCGGATGCTGTTTCCCTCGCGCGGCAAGTCGGGGCATCTGACGCGGGTTCGGTTTTTCACGCTGATCAAAGAGATTGCGGTGGCCGCCGGGATCGCGCCCGCCGCCGTCACGCCGCACAGGATGCGCCACGCATTCGCCACGCATCTGCTGGAAAACGGGGCTGATCTGCGCGCCATCCAGACGCTTCTGGGCCATGCCGATATCGCCACCACCGAGATCTATACCCATGTGCTGGATGAGCGGCTGAAATCGCTGGTTCTGGAACGCCACCCGCTGGCAAAAGAGTGAATTCCCCCTGAAATTGCCGTAATTTCGCGCTAGGCACGGGGCAACGCCCCGGTGATGGGCTCTATCAGGATGGGCAGCACAATTTCCGAGCCTCTTGCAGATATTATCGCGCGCCATTGGGATGTGATCGTGATCGGCACCGGCATCGGGGGCGGCACTGCCGGGCGGGCCCTGGCCGAAGCCGGGCTGTCGGTGCTGTTCCTCGAACAGGGGCGCGCCGGGCTGCGGGCCGAGCAAACCGGGCTCGATACCGGCATGGCTGACCCGGTGGCGCGATCTGTGCGCGGGCTGTGGCCCGATCCGGTGGTGGCTGACGTGAACGGCCAGCGGCAGGAATTTTTCGCGCCGCTCGGGGCAGGTCTCGGCGGCTCGTCGGTGTTTTACGCCGCGACGCTGGAACGGCCTGAGCCGCATGATCTCGATGACAGCCTTGAGCGCCCGCACCCGACCGGCGGCTGGCCGGTCAGCTTTGCGGACATGCTGCCTTGGTTCGATGCCGCAACGGCGCTGTTTGCGCTGCATGGCGACCCGGACCCGTTGTCGGATATCCCCTGCCCGGCCCTATCGCCGCCCCCCCCACCGCAGCCCGGCGATGCGATGATCATGGCGCGCCTTGCCGCAAACGGCCTCAACCCCTACCGGCTGCATACCGCGCTGCGCTATCTTGACGGCTGCGCCGAATGCCTCGGCCATAAATGCCCGCGCGCCTGCAAGATGGATGGCCGCTCTGCCGGGGTGGAACCGGCGCTGGAAACTGGCCATGCGACGCTGTTGAGCGAATGCAGCGTGACGCGGCTCTGCCGTGATGGCCCCGCGATCAGCCGGGTTATTGCCCGCAAGGGGGATCAGGAAATTTCGCTGAGCGCGCGCCATGTCGTGCTGGCGGCCGGCGCGCTCTCTTCGCCGCGTCTGCTGCTGGCCTCCGCGTCCGAGGCCGACCCGACCGGCATTGGCAACGCGCAAGACCTGGTCGGGCGCAACCTGATGTTTCACCTCAACGAGATTTTCGCGCTGTGGCCGGGGCGCGCCGCGGGGTTTTCGGGGCCGTCAAAGTCAGTTGGCTTCCGTGACCTTTATTTCGCTGAAAATCAACGCCTTGGCATGGTTCAGGCAATGGGGGTCGATGTCGGCTATGGGGAGATTGTGCATCATCTGAGGGGCCGGGTAGAGCAGAGCTGGCTGCGCCATATCCCCGGCGCGAAGGGTGCCACCCGTATTCCGGCCGCGATCGGGGCCAGGCTGTTGGGGCAGGCCAAGGTTTTTGTCGGCCTGCTGGAGGATATGCCCTATGCTGAGAACCGCGTCACGCATGACGCCGCCAACCCGACGCGGATCACCATGAGCTATCGCATCGCGCCCGAGCTTCTGACCCGCCGCAAGATTTTCCGTCGCCTTATCGCCCGCGCCTTTCGTGGCCAGCGCACGGGTTTTCTGACGCATCGCCCGGAACCCAATTTCGGCCACCCTTGCGGCACCCTGGCGATGGGCCGCAGCCCGGCCAGTTCGGTGCTGGATGCCGCTTGCCGGCCGCATGGGCTGCGCAATCTCTGGGTCACTGATGCCTCGGTGTTTCCGACCTCGATGGGCGTCAACCCAAGCCTGACCATCGCCGCCAACGCCTTGCGCGTGGCCGCAATTCTGAAGGATGAAACATGAACGCACTGACCGATGGATGCGCGATTGTCACGGGTGCCGGCAGCGGGCTTGGCCGGGCTTTGGCGCTGGCGCTCAGCCAACATATGCAGGTCGCGGGGTTGGGCCGTCGCATGGGCGCGCTGGAGGAGACCGAGCGCCTGGCGGGAGGCAATTTCCTGCCCTTGCAGGCCGATATATCTGACCCGATGCAAGTGGCACAGGCCTTTGATACGGCACGCAATATCGCGCCCATTACTGTGCTGATCAATAATGCCGCCATCTATCCGCGGGTGGATTTTCTGGATGAAACACCGGGCAGCTTCATGCAAACCGTGAACATCAATCTGGGCGGCATGGTCACCTGCACCCGCGCCGCGCTGAGCGATATGACCGCAACCGGGTTTGGCCGCATTCTCAACGTCTCGACCTTCGCCGATCTGCACCCGGTGCCGGCATCTTCGGCCTATGCCGTCTCGAAAGGTGCCGCACGAATTTTCACCCGGGCGCTGATCGCGGATATTGGCGACCGGTTTCCCGATATCGTGGTCAATGACTGGATGCCGGGGATGCTGGCCACCGGCATGGGCATCAAGGATGGGCTGGACCCTGGGGCGGCGGCGCAATGGGGCGCAAAACTGGCGCTTTGGCATGACCGGAACCTGACCGGCACAATCTGGGAAATGGCGGCCGAGATCCCGCCCGCCCGGTCGCTGAAACGCCGCATCGCCGAGCGCGTGCTGATGCACCCGCGCAGCCGCGCGCGTCAGCTTTGACGCATCCGGAACGAGCGCCACAGATGGCCGGGCAATATGTCGGCCGCCCGGGCATAGCGCCCGATCATCCGAACCGGGTCCGACAGAATCCGCCAGGCCCATTCCATCGCGATCCGGCGCACCCATTGCGGGGCCCGCGCCTGCGTTCCCGACAGAAAATCCAGGCCCGCGCCGATTGAGGC
>NZ_JBTUJH010000009.1:0-7146 GCF_058343375.1 Alterinioella sp. | reverse complement strand
TTCCAGCCCGCGCCAGTTGCACCGCCAGGATGCCACCGGCAATGATCGCCACACCCAGAATATCGATGCCGGTCAGCGCCTCACCCAGGATCATCGCGGCGATTGCGACGCCGAAAAACGGGTTCAGGAAGTGGAAGGTTGCGGCCCGCGTGGCCCCGATGCGCTGCACCAGCAGGAACCAGATCCAGGTCGCCAGCAGCCCCGGCGCGAAAACGGTGTAGGTAAAGGCCGCCACCAGCGGCCATGACCAGGTGACCGACCAGGTCTCGAATACCAGCGCAAAGGGCAGCAATACCGCGCCGCCCACCAGCATCTGCAAACCCACGATCATCAACACGCTGCCGCCACCCGCAGATGCGCCGCGCACCGTCATCGTGGCCACGGCCAACGCCACCGCCGCGATCAGACCCAGCACAAGGCCAAGCATATCGACCCCGCCCGACAGCCGCTGCACCATGATCAGCGCAACACCGCCAAACCCGGCCATCAGGCCAAAGATGCCAAGCGCTGGCAGGCGTTCGCGAAACACCGTCCAATTAGCAGCAGCCACGATCAGCGGCATGGTTGATGCGATAATGGCGGCCAGCCCGGCCTCGATCCATTGCATCGCAATGAAGTTCAGCCCCAGATAGAGCGCGTTCTGACAGATCCCGAAAACCACGACCAATCGCCACTGCGCCCGTGTCAGGGTCCAGCTATGGCCCAGAATGCGCGCCAGACCAACGCCCAACAGCCCCGAGATTGCAAAGCGCACCGAAAGCGAGGCCATCGGCGGCGCGGCCTCAACGATGATCCGGGCCGAGGTAAAGGCCGAAGACCAGATCAGCGCGAACAGCAAACCCATGGCGATGGCGCGCAGATCCATGTTTCTGTCTCCGAAAATGCAAAAGGGCCGCGTGAAGCGACCCTTCGCATGGTGCCTGCCCGGGGGCAATCAGCCGTTCACGCTGTCTTTCAGCGCCTTGGCGATGGTCACTTTCACCACCTTGTCGGCGTCTTTGCGGATCTGCTCGCCCGTTGCGGGGTTGCGGACCATACGTTCGGGCCGCTCGCGGCAATAGACCTTGCCAATACCGGGAAGCGTAACCGCACCGCCATTGGCGACTTCCTTGCTGACAACCGAGGTCACGGCGTCAAGCGCGGCCGCGGCCGCTTTTTTGTCACTGCCCATCTCATCGGCCAATGCGGCCACAAGCTGGGTCTTGGTCATGGGTTTCTGTGCCATTTTCCTGTTCTCCTTAACTGCCCGAACCCATGGGGCTCGTTGGCGAGACGGTAGCCGAATATAGTGGAGGCACACAACGATTAGTGTAGCAAAATATCAAGAAAACAGCGTTTTGTGCGCTTTTTTGCCGGTTCAGAGGAACGCCGTCTCTTCAAAACTGCGCAATTTCCGGGAATGCAGCCGCTCCAGCGGCATTTCACGCAACGCCTCCATCGCCCGAATACCGATCAACAGATGCCGCGCCACCTGTGTTTTATAGAACGAACTGGCCATGCCGGGCAGCTTCAATTCACCATGCAGCGGTTTGTCCGAAACGCAGAGAAGCGTGCCATAGGGCACCCGGAACCGGAACCCGTTGGCGGCGATGGTGGCGCTTTCCATATCCAGCGCGATGGCGCGGCTCTGGCTCAACCGCTGCACCGGGCCGGACTGGTCGCGCAATTCCCAGTTGCGGTTGTCGATGGTGGCGACGGTGCCGGTCCGCATGATGCGCTTCAGCTCGAAGCCCTCGACTTCGCTGACATCGGCCACGGCGCGTTCCAACGCGATCTGCACCTCGGCCAGCGCCGGGATCGGCACCCAGACCGGCAGATCATCATCCAGCACGTGATCTTCGCGCAGATAGGCATGCGCCAGCACGTAATCGCCCAGGCTCTGGGTGTTTCGCAGACCGGCGCAATGGCCCACCATCAACCAGACATGCGGCCGCAGAACCGCGATATGGTCGGTCGCGGTCTTGGCATTGGACGGGCCCACCCCGATATTGACCAGCGTGATGCCGCCATTGCCCTCGCGCGCCAGATGATATGTCGGCATCTGCGGCAGTTTCACCGGCATATCCATCGGCGCGTCGGGATCGGTGATCACCTGATTTCCAGGCCCGATGATGGCGGTATATCCACTGCTCGGATCGCGCAGCATCCGACGGCCATAGGCCAGAAACTCATCGACATAGAACTGGTAGTTGGTGAACAGCACATGGTTCTGGAAATGCTCGGGCGCGGTGGCGGTGTAATGCGACAGGCGGGCCAGCGAATAATCCACCCGTTGTGCCGTGAACGGGGCCAGTGGGCCCGACCCATCCTCGTTATGAAACCCGAACCCGTTGACGATATCGTCATTGGTGGTCGTCAGGTCCGGCACGTCAAAGACATCGCGCAGCGGAAAGGCCATCGCGCCATCATGCGGAATCTGGATATTGTCATCGCCCAGCACCGCGAAATGCACCGGAATGGGTGTGCTCGACACGCCGACACCCACCGGGACACCGTGATTTTCCAGCAAAAGACCGATCTGCTGCGTCAGGTAATATTTGAACAGGTCCGGCCGGGTGACGGTGGTTGAATAGGTGCCGGGTTCGGCGACATGGCCAAAGGACAGGCGGCTGTCGACCTGGCCGAAGCTGGTCGTGGTGATCCGAATCTCAGGGTAGAAGGCGCGAAACCGGCTGTCGGGCATCTCACCTCCCGCCACCTGGCCGAACATGTCCCGCAGAAAGGCGGTGCTTTCCTGATAAATCTCATTCAGATAGGCAACCGCCTTGTCGGCCTCGGTAAAGATCCGCGGTTCCGACCCGGGTGGGCTGTGAACCGGTAATTGTCGTGTGGCCCTTGTCATGAAGGCTCCTCCGCGAACAGCGATGTAAGTTCGAACGTGGTGACATCGACCAGCCCGAGATCCGAAATCCGCAAGGATGGGATCACCACCAGGGCCAACAGCGAATGTTGCATATAGGCATTGTTCAGCGTGCAGCCACAGGCCGCCATCGCCGCCACCATCGCATCGGCACTGGCGGCTACGTCGCGGGCGGGCGCATCGCTCATCAATCCGGCGATGGGCAGTCTGACCAGCGCCAGTTCCTGGCCATCCTTGAAGATGGTGATGCCGCCGCCAACCTGCCCCAGCCGCATCGCGGCCTTTGCCATGTTGCCCCGGTCGGTGCCGACGACGATCATGTGGTGGCTGTCATGGGCCACGGTCGAGGCCATGGCCATGCGCCCGCTATAGCCAAAGCCCGAAACGAAAGCATTGACCACACCGCCGGTGGCGCGATGGCGTTCGACCAGCGCGATCTGGCAGATATCGCCTTCGCCCTCGACCAGCCCATCGACCACCGGCAATTCGGCGACCAGCGATTCGGTGGGGGCCTGGTTTTCGACCACGCCGATCACCTTGACGCGGGCGGAATTGGCCCCTTTGGGCGCTTCGATCTCGAAATCCGCCGCCGTCAGATCCTTGCCCAGATGCACCGTTTTGCGCGCCTCCTCGGGCCAGGCCAGATGCGGGCAGTCAACCAGCAATCCGCCCGCCTGCGCCACCAGCACACCGCGGGCATAGACCGCTTCGATCGGCAGGGCGCGAAGATCGGATGTCAGGATCATATCGGCCCGGCGCCCCGGCGCGATGGAGCCAAGCTCCCGCTCCAGCCCGAAATGCGTGGCGGTGTTGATGGTGCACATCTGCAGCGCCACCATCGGGTCGCAGCCGCAGTCAATCGCGTGGCGCAGCACCCGGTTCATATGGCCATCATTGACCAATGTGCCGGAATGGCAATCATCGGTGCAGAGAATGAAATTGCGCGGATCGAGGCCCTTTTCCGTCACCGCCGTGATCTGGCTTTCAACGTCATACCAGGCCGAGCCCAACCGCATCATCGAGCGCATGCCCTGCCGGGCGCGGTCAATGGAATCGCTTTGCCTGGTGCCCTCATGGTCATCCGCAGGGCCGCCCGCCGCATAGGCATGAAAGGCAGGGCCGCGATCGGGGCTGGCGTAATGCCCGCCCACGGTCTTGCCCGCCGCCATGGTCGCGGCCATTTCAGCCAGCATCTGCGGATCGCCATTGATGACACCGGGAAAATTCATCATCTCACCCAGGCCGATAATGCCGGGCCAGGTCATCGCCTGCGCCACATCTTCAGCGCTGATCTCAAAGCCCGTCGTCTCCAGCCCCGGTGCGGATGGCGCGCAGGACGGCATCTGGGTGTAGATATTGATCGGCTGCAACGCCGCCTCATCATGCATCAGGCGCACACCGGCCAGACCCAGCACATTGGCAATCTCATGCGGGTCGGTGAACATTGTCGTGGTGCCGTGCGGGATGACGGCAGCGGCAAATTCGGCCGGCGTCAGCATGCCGCTCTCGATATGCATATGACCGTCGCACAGACCCGGGATCAGATAGCGGCCATCGGCATCAATCACCTGCGTTTCGTCGCCGATGCAATGGCTCGCATCGGGGCCAACATAGGCGAATCGTCCGGCAATCACGGCGACATCCCACCCATCCAGCAATTCGCGGCTTTGCACATTGGCAAGCCGGGTGTTGCGGATCACCAGATCGGCGGGTGCACGCCCGGCGGCGACGGCAACAAGATCGGCGGCGCATTGGGCCCATGTCGTGAAAGAGGTGGTTTTGTCCATGCCCAAGCCTGACACCGGATATTTGCGGCTTCAAGCGGCAAATTCATGTCCGATTCCATCAAGCTGGAATTGCGCTGTTACGCATCAATCTGCCGTCCGGGGCGTTTAGGGCTTTCGGATTCGCCTCCGGCGGGAGTATTTTTACAAAGAAGAAGGCAGGAGGGGCATTTGGCCCGGGCAAGCAAAAAGAAGAAACCGGCGCGGCGGCGCCCGATCTGGCGGCGCGCGCTGCGGCTGATGACGCGCGGCGTTTTGCTGGTCGTGGCGCTGATTGTGGCCTGGATCGCGCTATATGCGGTGATACCGCCGCCGGTGACGCCCTACATGATCAGCGAAACCCGCAGGCTGCAATCCGTAACCCAGGTCTGGCGCCCGATGGAGGAAATTTCGCCGCATCTGGCGCGGGCCGTGGTGGCGGCGGAGGATGCGAATTTCTGCCTGCATTGGGGGTTTGACATGGATGCGATTCGCCTGGCCATCGCGGCGGGAGCATCGCGGGGCGGGTCCACCATCAGCCAGCAGACGGTCAAGAACGCGTTCCTCTGGCAGGGCCGGTCCTGGCTGCGCAAGGCATTGGAGGCCGCGATGACGCCGGTGATGGAGGCGATCTGGTCCAAGCGCCGGGTGCTGGAGGTCTATCTCAATATCGTGGAGTTCGGCGAAGGCATTTTTGGGGCCGAGGCCGCCGCGCAGCATTATTTCGGCATTTCCGCCGCCAATCTGAACCCGACGCAGGCCGCCCGGCTTGCCGCGGTGTTGCCAAATCCGCAGGGCCGTTCGGCCTCCAGCCCGACAACCGCCACGCTGGATCGTGCGCGCGGCATCGCCGATGGGGCGGCAACGATTGGTGCCGATGGCCGTGATGCGTGTTTTGCGCGTTGATATTGGGGCCGCTTACGGGCAAAGAAGAGGGAACATAAGGTCAATCAGAGCAGGCCATGACCCGTCTTTATCATTTCGTCCTTTCCCCGTTTTGCCGCAAGGTCCGCCTGGTTCTGGCGGAAAAGAAGATCGACGTTGAACTGATCGAGGAAAGATACTGGGAACCGTCCAACGAGTTTGTGCGCCGCAACCCGGCGGCCAAGGTTCCGATCCTCAAGATCGACGGGCTGCATATGAGCGAGAGCCAGGCGATTTGCGAATATCTGGAAGAAACCGTTCCAACGCCGCGATTGATGCCCTCTGAACCGAAAGCGCGCGCCGAGGTGCGGCGGATCTGTTTCTGGTTCGATGACAAGTTCCACCACGAAGTCACAGCCAATCTGGTCTATGAACGGGTCAACAAAAAGATCATGCGCGGCGGATATCCGGATGGAAAATCAGTGAAAACCGGCTCGCAAAAGATCAAGTTCCACCTTGATTACATGACCTGGCTTCTCGATCATCGACGTTGGCTGGCGGGTGACACCATCACGCTGGCGGATTTTTCGGCCGCCGCGCATCTGTCTTGCCTCGATTATATCTCGGATGTGGATTGGAACCGGTATCCGGTCGTCAAGGATTGGTATGCCAAGATCAAATCGCGACCTGCGTTCCGGTCCATTCTGGCCGATCAGGTGCCGGGGTTTCTGCAACCGCCGCATTACGCAAATCTGGACTTTTGACCGGGCTGAAGGCGGAGCTGGAGGCGATGGCCCTGGCCGAGGGGTTTGCCATGATGCGCATCTGCCGGCCCGATGCGATTCCGCAGGCGGCGGGCCGTCTTGCGAAATTCGTGACCGCCGGGCGGCATGGCCAAATGGTCTGGATGGCCGAGCGAATGGGCTGGCGCGGCAACCCCGCCGCCCTGTGGCCCGAGGCGCAATCGGTGATCATGCTGGCCGAACCCTATACGCCCGAAATTGACCCGCTGGAGCCGCTGAAGGCCCGCGATTGCGGCACGATCAGCGTCTATGCGCAAAACCGGGATTACCACGATCTGGTCAAGAAGCGGCTGAAACGGGTCGGGCGCTGGCTGCTGGAACAGATGCCCGAGGCGGAAATAAAGGTTTTCGTCGACACCGCGCCGGTGATGGAAAAACCGCTTGGCCAGGCTGCGGGCCTTGGCTGGCAGGGCAAGCACACCAACCTGCTGTCGCGCGATCTGGGCAGTTGGTTCTTTCTGGGCAGCATCTTTACCACGCTCGATTTGGCACCGGACCAACCCGAGACCGATCATTGCGGCAAGTGCACCGCCTGCCTGGATATCTGCCCGACCAAGGCGTTCCCTGCGCCTTTTCAGTTGGATGCGCGGCGCTGCATTTCCTATCTGACCATCGAACATCATGGGCCGGTGGACCCTGAATTGCGGGGGCTGATGGGCAACCGGATCTATGGCTGCGATGATTGTCTGGCCATCTGCCCATGGAACAAATTCGCCGTTGCGGCGCGTGAGATCCGCTATGCGGCGCGGCCTGAGTTGCAAAGCCCGAAACTGGCGGAGCTGGCCAGGTTGGACGATGCTGCCTTTCGCGCCATGTTCTCGGGCAATCCGGTCAAGCGCATCGGGCGCAACCGGTT
>NZ_JBTUJH010000008.1:0-73980 GCF_058343375.1 Alterinioella sp. | reverse complement strand
GCCGTTGCCATTTTTCGCGCCCAGATCCTGAGCCGGGCGCTGGACCGTGAAAGCCGCGCCATGCAGAAGGCCGGACAGGGGTTTTATACCATCGGATCGTCGGGCCATGAGGGCATGGCCGCCGTGGCCGCCGCGCTTGACCCCACGGACCCCGCTTTTCTGCATTACCGCGACGGCGCGTTCCAGATTGCCCGCAGCACGCAGGTGCCGGGCATCAACATCACCTGGGACATGCTGGCCAGCTTTGCCTGTTCCACCGATGATCCGATTTCGGGCGGGCGGCACAAGGTTCTGGGGTCACGGGCGCTGATGATTCCGCCGCAGACCTCGACCATCGCCAGCCATCTGCCCAAGGCGGTCGGCGCGGCCTATGCGATCGGCCTTGCGCGCCGCCACCCGCCGGAACATCGTCTCTATGAACCGGACGCCATTGCGATGTGTTCGTTCGGCGATGCCTCGACCAATCATTCCACCGCGCAGGGCGCGATCAATGCGGCGGGCTGGACCGCTGTGCAATCGGTGCCGCTGCCGATCCTCTTTGTGTGCGAGGATAACGGCATCGGGATTTCGACCAAGACGCCTGCGGGCTGGATCGAGAACTCGATGCGCCACCGCCCCGGCATCCGCTATTTCAAGGCCGATGGGCTGGATATCTACGACACGTTCCGGGTGGCGGGTGCTGCCGCCGATTATGTCCGCCACCACCGCAAGCCTGCATTCCTGCATCTGCGCATGGTGCGCCTTTATGGCCATGCCGGTGCCGATGTGGCCACCAGCTATCTGCCGCGCGAAGAGGTGGAGCGCGATGAGGCCAATGACCCGTTGCTGCATTCGGCGCGGCTGCTGGCCGAGGCCGGCGCGCTGACGCCTGAGGATGCGCTGGCGATCTATACCGAGACCTGCGAGAGGGTGGCGCGCGTAGCGGCCCAGATCGTCACCCGCCCGCATCTGAAAACCGCCCGTGATGTGATGGGCTCGATCATTCCGCCGAAACGCGACTGCGCCCCCACCAACGGGCCCGCGCCCGACACCCGCGCCGCCGTTTTCGGCAGTGACATGAAGGCGATGGCGGCCCCGCAACCGTTGAACAAATGTCTCAACATGGCGCTGACCGACCTGATGCTGGACCATGGCGAAATCATCTGCATGGGCGAGGATGTCGGGCGCAAGGGCGGTGTTTATGGCGTCACCCAACGGCTGCAAGCGCGCTTTGGCCGCGACCGGGTGATTGATACGCTGCTGGATGAGCAGAGCATTCTGGGCCTGGCCATCGGGCTGGCCGGCAACGGGTTTTTGCCGATGCCCGAGATCCAGTTTCTGGCCTATCTGCACAATGCCGAGGATCAATTGCGGGGCGAGGCCGCGACGCTGCCCTTCTTCAGCCAGGGCCAGTTCACCAACCCGATGGTGATCCGGATTGCCGGGCTGGGCTATCAAAAGGGCTTTGGCGGGCATTTCCATAATGACAATTCGCTGGCCGTGCTGCGCGATATTCCCGGGCTGATCATCGCCTGCCCCTCGACCGGGGCCGATGCCGCCGGGATGCTGCGTGAATGCGTGCGACTGGCGCGCGAGGAAAACCGGGTGGTGGTGTTCGTGGAGCCGATCGCGCTCTATCCGATGCGCGATCTGGCGGTGCCGGGCGATGGGGCCTGGATGACGCCTTACCCGCCCCCCGGCGAGCGGATCGGCCTGGGCCAGATCGGCCAGCATGGCAAGGGCACCGATCTGGCTATCGTGACCTATGGCAACGGGCATTACCTGTCGCGCCAGGCCGAGGCTGATCTGGCGGCGGCGGGGGTGGCGCTGCGGGTGATCGACATCCGTTGGCTGGCCCCGCTGCCGGTGGCGGCGATTGTGGCGGCGGTGCGGGGCTGCGACCATGTTCTGATTGTGGATGAATGCCGCTTTACCGGCGGTCAGGCCGAGGCGCTGATGGGGCATTTCCATGAGGCCGGGCTGCCCAGTTTTGCCCGCGTCACCGCCGAGGACAGTTTTATTGCCACCGGCCCGGCCTATGGCGCGACGCTGCCGTCGAAAGAGAGCATCGTGGCGGCGGCCAAGGCGCTGCTCGGGGGCGGGCCATGACCCGGCGCGCGGTTCTCATCCTGCCCGGGCGCGGCACCTATAACAAAGCCGAGCTTGGCTATCTGGCGCGCCATCACCGGCCCCGCGCCGATCTGATTGCCGGGTTCGATGCGCAGCGTGCGGCGGCGGGGCAGGAGACGGTCTCGGCGCTGGATGGCGCGGCAAGGTTCAGCCTGTCGAAATATGCCCGGGGCGATATCGCCTCCGCCCTGATTGCGGCCTCGGCGCTGGCCGATGTGGCGGCGCTGGCGGCGGACATCGAAATTGTCGCCGTCACCGGCAATTCGATGGGCTGGTATCTGGCGCTGGCCGCGGGCGGGGCGGTCTCGCCGCAAGACGGGTTCGAGATCGTCAACACCATGGGCGCGCTGATGCAGGAGCATCTGATCGGCGGGCAATTGGTCTATCCCTGGATGGGCAGCGATTGGCGGGTGGATCCGGCCCGAAAGGCGGAGCTGCTGGAAACACTGGCCCGGATCGACGCGCAGCCCGGTCAGGTGCTGCGCCTGTCAATCGATCTGGGCGGTATGCTGGTGCTGGCGGGTAATGCGGCCGGGCTGGATGCGTTCGAGGCCGCCATGCCGCAGATCGACGGCCGGTTTCCGATGCGGCTGACCGGGCACGCGGCGTTTCACACCGAATTGCAGGCCCCGGTGGCCGCGCTTGGCCGCGCTGCGCTGGCGGGGGTCGGGTTTGGCCAGCCCAAAGCCCCGCTGATCGACGGGCGCGGGGCGATCTGGTGGCCGGGTGCTGTCGATCCCGGCGCGTTGCGGGCCTATACGCTGGGCCATCAGGTGACCGAGAGCTATGATTTTTCGGCCGCGATCCGCATGGCGGCGCGCGAATTCGCCCCTGATCTGTTTATCGTCACCGGGCCGGGCGGCACGCTTGGCGGGGCGGTGGCGCAATCGCTGGTGGCGTGCGGCTGGCGGGGGATGGCATCAAAGGCGGATTTCGAGCGGCTGCAGGGGGAAACCCCTTTGCTGGTCTCGATGGGGCGCGCCGATCAACGCGCGCAGGCGGTCTGACAGCGGATATTCGGGGTTCCCGGAAAAACGTGATCTTTCGCAGCCAAAGGCGGCGGTGACCGGCATTGCGTGGCGGGCCGATATGGTGCAGCATCCGCGTGTCGATTGCCCCTCATGCGCGCCGAATTACGGCATCCGCATGCGGCACGATGATATTTTTGGAGTTGGATTTGCCTGGATTGATTTTGCCTTCGCGCTTTGCCGGAACCACATTCGCCCTTGCCCTGTCGCTCGGCCTGCCCGCGCTGGCCACCGGCATCGAGCCGCCCAGCGCGGAGGTGCTGGCGGCGCAGATGGCCGCGTTTCAGAACGAGCCGCCGGGGTCGATCTTTGCGATGCAACCGTTCCGCGCCGAAGAGACGGTCGAGGGCGCGGATGGCTTGCAGGTGCAGCTGATTTCGATGAACCCCAATATCAACAGCTGGTTCGTGCTGCGGGTGCAGGAAGCGGGCGCGCGCCCGGCCTTTTACCATCTGGAGAATACCGACCCGGATTTCTGGCAGATTGCGCTGGGCGGCGATGGCACCAGCCCGTATCTGGTGATCGAAGGGGCCGGTGACACCGAGGAATGCGTGCCCTGGCTTGGCCGCAATTCCGAACTGGACGCGGCCGCCGCGTCCGGCCTGCCCTATGCCGCGATCTGTGACGCGCGCATCTATTTGCGCAACCGCGTATCCGGGTCACGCAGCAGCCGCGAGGCAATCGCCGATTTTCTGCGCGAAAACGTGATCTTTGGCGATTCGATCGTGAACCTGATCAAGGGCACGTTCTATGTCGATGCCTTTCTGGAAGACAGCGACGAGATCGAGGGTGCCGATGCGGGCGCGGTTGTTGCCTTGCTTGGCCAGGCCGACCTGTCGCGGTCTCCGGTGATGCGGGCCTCGCCCGGGTTTGACCTGATCGGGGCCGAGGGCGGCATGGAGGCGGGCAGCTGGTATGCGGTGCAGGATGCGCCGGGGATCTATTCATCGGTGATGCAGCCCGGCATGATCAGCGAAGAGATTCTCAACCGTCGCGGCGAAACCAACTGGCTGGACGCGGTCGAACGCAACGCCGATGTCTATCTGGTGGCCTTCGATATGGAAAACTTTGAAATCGGCTATGAGCTGGGCACCGATCACCCCGCTTTCGGCTGGTCACCGCGCCCGAACCGGTCCGGCAATGCCTTGTCGATCGCGGGGCCCGATGGGTTCAGCAGCCCGGCACCGCTGGTGATGAACGGGATGCTGAGCCCCAGCTATCTGGACCGTGTGGCGGCAACCTTTACCGGTGGCTTCAAACGCGAACACGGGGCGTTTCGCTATGGCGATCTGGCGACATATAATAATGGCCATCACTATGGGTTTCTGGTCAATGGCACCCTGCTCAGCCGCCTGTGGCCGGGGCTTTCGACGATCTATGTGATGAATGACGGCACATTCGGCATGGTGACCTGGACCGAGGAGATGCAGGCATTGCTGCCCAATATGCGCTTTGCGCGGCAAAATGGCGTGGCGCTGATCAACCCCGATCCGGAAACCGGCGCAGGCGTGCCGGGCGAACGGGTGACGCAATGGGGGGGCGGCAACTGGTCGGGATCGGCCGAGGCGCAGCTGCGCACCCTGCGCGCCGGATCCTGCCTGCGCGAGGTCGATGGCCGCCAGTTTCTGATCTACGCCTATTTCTCGACCGCCACACCCTCGGCCATGGCCCGGACCTTTCAGGCCTATGGCTGCGATTATGCCATGCTGATGGACATGAACAGCCAGGAGCTGACCTATATGGCGCTGTATCCGCAGATCGATGATGAGGATTGGATCGAGGCCCAGCATCTGGTTCCGGGCATGGCTGTGGTCGATCAGAATACCCGGCGCGGTCCGATCCCGCGTTTTGTGGGCTATGCCGATAACCGTGACTTCTTTTACCTGCTGCGCCGCGAGTAACCATAAAATAAGGAATCTCCCCGATGCGATATCTTGCCTTTGTGTGTGTGACCCTTCTGAGCGGCGTCATGGGTGCCGGGGTGGGGGCGCAGTCGCTGAATGAACGCAACGAGGCGATGTTTCGCCAGATGCAGGAGGTGCGCGGTGTCTCGAATGCCGAGATCCGCCGCATCCGCGAGATTTTTTCGGGATCATCCTATATCGGGCAGGGCAACCCGGCGGTCACCCGTTACGCGATGACGCCCGAGGAGGCCGCGGAGCGTATCGGCGGCAGCGTCGCGGCGGTGCAGAACAGCTATCGCAATGCCCGGTTCGAACGGATCTGCGGCGAACCCTATATGGTGCCGCTTTACGACCCCGCGACGCAAAGCCCCGAGGATGCGACGGTCTGTGTCGACATGTTTGAATACCCCAATGTGCCGCTGGCCTATCCGGTGGTCTGGGTGCGTGCCAATGAGGCGGCGGTGCTTTGCGCGGCGGAAGGCGGGCGTATCGGCGACGCGCATGAATGGGAAGGGGCGGCGGCCGGTGCCTTGCTGGCACCTGATTACCGCTTCGATCTGGGCAGTCAGGGGGCCATGCGCGCCTGGCACAACCAGCGCTGGGCCGGCACCAGCAACCAATATTCCATCGGCCAGTGGCGGGCCGGCATCTGCGCCACCGGCAGCCGCAAGACGCCGGGCTGCAATGGCGGCGATTTCAACGGCTGCGGGTCGAACACCTATCCGGCGGGATCCTTTCCGCAATGCCGCAGCCCGCTTGGGGTTTATGACATTGACGGCAATGCCGCCGAACATATGAACCTGCCGCTGAATGAAAGCCAGATGGCCAGCCGGGGATCGACCACATTGGGCGTCACCGAGATGAAGGGCAGCTGGTTCATCTGGGATACGATCCGGGCGCATCCGAACTGGGCGCGCTGGCGGGCCCCGTTCTGGCATGGCAGCCGGGTGATGGACCCGGCCAGCCACCGCAATTATCACCTTGGGTTCCGTTGTTTCCGCGATGTGAACTGACCCCGCCCGCAGGACGCAAAAAGCCCCGCCGGGTTGGTCCGGGCGGGGCTTTTTTGTCGGGGTGATCTGAAGGTTCTCAGCGGGATGCCAGTTGGATTGCCGGGCGTCCGATGGGGCCATCAGAGTTCAGCAACCCGGCATAGGTGCCGCTCATCAGCAGATCCTCAAGATCGAACGGCTCGCCATTGACGAAGGCGGTGCGGCTGACCAGGCGGATGCCGTGGCTGTAATCGGCATAGGAGGCCGCGTGGACGGTTGAAAGCGGCTGGATCGGGCGGCCGCCGCGGCGTTGCCAGCCATAGATCGCGACCCGGCCGGGGGCACGGGCCAGCCGGTTGGTCAGCACCACATCTTTCTTTTGCCCCGCCACCAGCATGCCCAGGCGGCCACCGGCATTGATGCGCTGGGTTTCGACGGTTGCGTTATGGCGCAGGAAATAATCGGTCGAGGACATCTGCGACCCCGGTGTCATCGGTGACGGCGTCAGGCGCAGATCGGCCTGGGCATAGATCGCATCGACCATGCGGGTGGTGGGCAGCATCATGTTGAACCGGTCGGCAATCTGACCGGCGGCGGCCAGGCCAAGCGGCACGCGCACGAAATCGCGGTCGCTGCCGACGGCCAGGTAATCGGGGGTTACGCAGATGGTGATCTGGGCGCTGCGGCCATTGGGCAGCACGCCGGTGAAGCTGACCGGGGCCAGATCGCGCATGAATGCGGGCACATTGCCGCGCAGAACCTCGCGCGCGATCATGGCGTCGCGCGAGCTGCCCGAGGCCGAGGCCAGCGTGGAGATGAAGGCAGTGCCACCCGCCGCAGTGCCGGGGCGACGCGGAATTTCGCGGGCCAGACGGCGGCTGCAGGCATTGGCGTTGCGATCAAAACCGGGTGCGATGCTGGCGCCTGGGCCTGGCAGGGCGGCCAGCGTCACATCGGCGGTTGGTTCGGCTGCGCGGGCAACAGCCACCTCATGCGGCGCAACCTCAAGGCTGGCGGGCCGGGCGGCCGGGCGCAGGCTGGTGGTCACGATCGCCGCGGCAACCGGTGCGGCAATGGTATCGGGGGCATCCGGGGTCGCGGCGATGGCGATGGCTGTGACCGGGCGCAGTGTCGGGCGCGTGGCGGCCAGCGTCGCGGGGTCGGATGGCCTGCGCAGGGATGCGGCCAGCGCGACAATGGCGGCCGGGCGCGGCACCGCATCGACCGGCGGGCGGCCTGCGATGATTATCACGGGGGCCGGATCCGGGACCGGCATGACAGGCGGGGTGACCTGGGTAATATCGGCCTCGGGGCGCATCTGCGGCAGGGCTGCGGGCGCTGGCCGGGCGGGGGCGTCGAACCCTGTCGCGGGCGCGCCGGGGTCAGTGTCGAAATTCGTGTCGGGGATCAGCAGATTGCCCAGGCTCAGTTCGGTCACGCTGAGCGGCACGGGCATTTCATCCAGTGCGGCAAGCCGCGCAA
Source organism: Alterinioella sp. (assembly GCF_058343375.1). Lineage (NCBI taxonomy): Bacteria > Pseudomonadati > Pseudomonadota > Alphaproteobacteria > Rhodobacterales > Paracoccaceae > Alterinioella > Alterinioella sp. The sequence continues at coordinate 66,465 of NZ_JBTUJH010000008.1, read as the reverse complement.
TCGGCGCGATTCTGGTCACCACCAGCACAAGAATGGCGGCACCCAGCAACGCAGAGACCGCCAGCACAGCCAATACGGCTGACGGCGATTCCAGAACCTCTGCAAAACTGCGCTGATCCCGCTGCCCGAGCGGGTTGGATATTCTGTCCCTCATGCGATCGGGGATACTCTGCTCAAATTAAGGAAACAAGAAGTCGAATCGGGCGTAACCGAAAACACCGGTTTTCCGGCGGTAAATCGCCGTTTTTGCAGATCCGGGCGCGGAAACCCGCGGAATGTCAGATACTGGTTTTCTTGAACACCGGTTCGGGGATGTTGCGAATGATGGCCATGACCAGCCACCAGATGCGCCGCACATAGATCACGTTGCGCGATTTTTTGACCGCGTTCACAATGGCATCGGCCACTTCGCCCGGTTCCGCGGTCAGGGCTGCGGGCGTGTCAATGCCCGCCGTCATCGCCGTGTTCACAAAGCCGGGCAGCACGGTCACGACATGCACGCCCTGCCTGGCCAGCCGATTGCGCAGCCCCGACAGGAAGGCGGTAAACCCGGCCTTGGCGGCCCCGTAGACATAGTTCGAGGCGCGGCCCCGTTCCCCGGCCACCGAGCTGAGTCCCACGATTGTGCCGGAGCCGCGGGTGGCAAAGCGGTTGGCCAGCACCCCAAGCATCAGGGCAGGCCCCTCAAAATTGCTGCGCAGGACGGTTTGCGCCGCCACGATATCATCCTCGTTTTCGGTCTGATCGCCCAATATGCCGACCGCGCAGACCACGATCTGCGGCAGGGCGGGCAGGGCATCGACGAAACCTTCATGTTCAAGAATCGCCAGCGCGTCGAAATCATGCAGGCTGACCGCGACCCCGAACCGGGTCTGCAGATCGGCCTGATCGGCGGCCAGGGTTTCGGCATTGCGCGCGGCCAGCTGGATCGGATGGCCGTTTGCCGCAAAGGCGCGGGCGGTGGCGCGGGCGATATCGGAACGCGCGCCAAGGATAAGGACGGGGCCGGTCATAGGTTCAGCCTTTCGGATTGAGCGGATGAAAATGCGGTGGTCAGCCCCTGCGCCTGCCGCCAGGCGGCAAATTCAGCGGCGCGGGGGTCGGCATTGGCGAAGGTTTCGGCGGACATGCGGCTGTCTTTGGCCAGATAGAACCGGCCCTGATGGGCCAGGGTGATGGCGTCGAGCTGTGGCATCAGCTCGATGGCGCGCCGGGTGCGCGGGAAATCCAGTGCCAGCGTGTAGCCCTCCATCGGAAAGGAGATCGGGCCGGTCTGCGGGCCAAAGCGTTTCAGGACCGACAGAAAGGATGCCTGGCCCGAGGCCGAGATCGCCTGCAACAGATCCTGCAGGCCGGTCTGTGCGGTTTCGGTCGGCAACACGCATTGAAACTGCATGAACCCGCGGCGGCCATAGAGGCGGTTCCATTTCAGAACCGCGTCGAGCGGGTAAAAAAAGCTGTCCCAGTCAATCAGGCTTTCGCCGGCATTGCGGTTTCCGTGCCAGAAATAAAGCGCATTGAAGGCGCGCACGGTAAAGGGGTTCAACGCGAAACCGGGCAGCGCAAAGGGAAAGGTATGTTTGGGTTTGGCGGGCACATGCAGCGGCCGGTGGCGATGGCGCGGGGCGACCTGATCGGCGCGCGCATGTTCGCCGATCATCACCAGCGACCGGCCCAGCTGCGCGCCTTTGGCGGCACAGTCGATCCAGGCCACCGAATAGCTGGTGTCCATATTGTCTTCAAAGGCGCGCATCGCGGCGGCCAGATTTTCGGCCGGGATCATCTGTTGCCGGATCCAGCCCGATTGCACCGGCCGCAGCCGTATGGCGCAGCGCAGGATGATCCCGGTCAGCCCCATGCCGCCGATGGTCCAGCCAAACAGCTCGGCATTCTGGTCGCGCGCGGCGCGGGTCACCGAGCCATCCCGGCCCATCACGTCGATCCAGTCGACGCAGGCGCGGAAACTGCCATTCATATGGTGGCTCTTGCCATGCACATCGGCGGCGATGGCCCCGCCAAGCGTGATCAATCGGGTGCCCGGCGTGATCATCGGAAACCAGCCGCGCGGCAGGAAGGCGTCGATGACATCGGACAGCATCACACCGGCCTCGGCCACCAGCAGGCCGGTATCGGGGTCGAACGAGATCATCCGGTCGAATTGGCGCATGTCGATGGTGTTGCGCGGGCTGAGGGCGCTGTCGCCATAGGAGCGCCCATTGCCGCGTGCGATGGCATGGCCGCGTGCGACCTGTGCCGCCAGTTCGGCCTCGGATCGCGGTGCGGATATGGCGCAGTCCGCCCAAGGAAAATTGCCCCAGCCTGCGATTTTCATCCTGCGCCCTCCGTCTTTGCTACGGTATCGGTAAAGACGAAGCGCCGGTCGAGCAGGTATTTCGTCACATAGCCCACGGACAGGCCCAGGACCGCGCCGACCTCACGCATCGGATCGGTGCTCCAGATCAGCCAGAACGCGGTTTCGGTGCCCCAGAAAATGGCGGTGGTGATCAGGCCCATCGCGGTATAGAGCGCGAATTTGGTGCTGTGGGCCCTGACCCCGGTGCTGTGGTCAAAAAAGATCCAGCGTTTGTCGAGGATATATTTCACCACCAGCCCGATCAAGGTGCCCGCCGCCAGCGCCGCCGCGTAGATCGCGGCCCCCTCACCCCAGCCCAGAACCACCCGCTGCAGACCCAGATTGGCAATGGTGGCGATCACCGCAAAACCGGCATAGCGCAGGGCAAGTGTCGCGGGGCTCATAGCAGGATGGCCGCCGCGCCAAGCGCACCGATAAGGCCAAAAACGATCAGGCTGGTGCGGTCGGTCACGGCAAAGACCATCGGATCATCATGCATGCCGCCGCGATGCGTGGTCAGGACCACCCGGCTGATCCAGTAGAGCAACAGAACATTGACCCCCCAAAGCAGCGTCGGCGCGCTGTATTTGGCCTGCACTTCGGGCGTATTGAGATACAGCGCCATGACCAGGACAGATACGAAACCCGCGCTCAGCGCCATCTGCATCATCAGCGGCAGATCCTCGACCGAATAGCCCCGCCCCGCCGCCCCGCTCAGGCCGCTATTCTTGACATGAACCAGTTCGGCCTGCCGCTTGACGGCGGCCAGCGAGAAAAAGAAGAACAGCGAAAACGCCAGCAGCCAGATCGACAATTCGATCCCGGTGGCAACGCCGCCGGCGATGATGCGCAGCGTGTAGAGCCCCGCCAGCACGCAGATATCAATGATGGCCTTGCGCTTGAGAAACAGCGAGTAGCTCATCGTCATCAGGAAATAGACCGCGATGACGGCGGCAAAAGCCCATCCCAACAGTGATGATACCAGCAGCCCGGCCCCCAGTAGCCCCGGCACCATGGCCGTGCCCACCGGCAGCGGCAACCGGCCCGAGGCCAGCGGGCGGAGCCGTTTGCGGTCATGCGCCCGGTCTGGCCCCAGATCCAGCAGATCGTTCAGAAGATAGCCGGCCGAGGCCACCAGGCCAAAGGCGACAAAGGCCATCAGCCCCTGCATCAGCGCCGCCCAGGTGAAGGATTGATTGGCCAGCACGGGCACGAAGACGAGGATGTTTTTCAGCCATTGATGCGGTCGTATCGCCTTGAGCATCGGCCAGATCAGCGGCTCGGGCGGCGACAGGTGGGTGACATCGGCATTGATCCCGGCCACCGCGGCCCTGAGTTGCGGCGATGCCCCGACGGTGATCGCGGCCTCGGCCGCCGCCCAACAGGGCAGATCGGCACGGGCGTCGCCGATATAGGTGAACCCGTCCGCGCCATAACGCCGGGTCAGCAATGCGGCCTTGGCCGCGCCCTTCAGGTTGCAATCGGCGGTCGTGCCCTGGACCTCGTCAAACAGGCCCAGATGCGCGGCCACGGCCTCGGCCAGCTGGTGATCGGACGCCGTGATCAGCGCGGTGCGCCCGCCGCCCGCGCGCCAGGCTTTGATCTGTGCGATGACCTGGGGGTCATAGGGCAGGGATGCCACATCGACCGGGCCCAGATCGGCCAGAGCGCGTTTCAGGGCCGGTTTGCCGGCAGCCAGCCCGCGCGCGGCAACGAACGGCGTGCGCCAGCTGTGCGCCATGGCGCACCACAGGCATTCATACAGCATATCGCCACGGATCAGCGTGCCGTCGAGATCGACCGCCAAAACCCTGTCTGCCATGCTGGAATCGCGCATCATCCTGCCCAAGAACCTGTTTGTCTGTTGTCGGAGGGTCTATCCTTTTTGCCCGGGTTTTTCCCGATCTTTTCAAACTGCGTCCAAAAGCTGGCACAGGGCTGTGACATAAGCCAGCCGAAACTGTGGTTTTGTTGGGAAGGGAGAGGTGACAGGTCCGGGGGCTTTGGCTAGGCTTGATCATGGTATTTTTCATAATCAAGTGGTTCGATATCTCATGAAACCTCTTTTCCCCAATCCGGGCGTTTTCAGCCTGGCCCTTGCCCTTGCCTTGGCCCCGGTTCCCGGCGCGGCCCAGAGCGATGATGCGCTGGCGCAATGCCTGGCGCTGGCGGGCACGCCCGATGCCGGGGTGCCGGTTACCCCCGAGGCGCAGGAGGCCATGATCGCGGCAGCCCGCGCCGCCATGCCGTTTTGCGCCGCGGCGGTAGAGGCCGGATCGCAGGACGCGGCTGCGCTGTTTCATCTGGGTGTGGGGTTGCAGCTGGCAGGCGACCATGCGGGCGCGATTGCGCAGTTCGAGGCGGCCTCAGCCGCCGGGCTGGGGGCGGCCGACACCAAGCTGGGCGATTACAGCCTGTTTGGCATCGGCCCGGTGCGCACCGATATGGATGCGGCGGTGCAACATTTCCGGCGCGGTGTCGCGCGCGGCGATCTGGCGGCGATGACGACGCTGGGGTTTCTGTATCGGCTTGGCCGCGGTGTGCCGCGCGACAGCGGCGAAATGATCCGCCTGATGACGGATGCGGCCGAGGGCGGCTATCATTTTGCCCAGTTGCGGCTTGGCCAGACCTATCTGACCGGCGATGGCATTCCGGGCGGCGCGGATGCCGATCTCAACATTCCCGATCCCGCAACGGCGGCGCGCTATTTCAGCATGGCGGCCGAACAGGGCAGCATCGTGGCTGTGCTGGAACTGGCCAAGATCTATTCCGAGGCGGATGGGCCCGGCACCGGGGACCCGGCGCTGCAATTGCGCTGGACGCAACGCGCCGCCGATGCCGGGTTGGCCGAGGCGGTGGGCGCGCTGGGCTTTCTGTATGAACGCGGGCGCGGGGTGGAGGCGGACCCGGACCGCGCGGCGGCGCTTTATGTGCAGGCGCTGGAAACCGGCGAGGTTGATCTGGACGATCTGCGCGGCGAAGTGGGCGCGGTGGTGCCGCCCTGGGACCGCGCCACCGCGATGGCGTTTCAGGTGATCCTGCGCGATCGCGGCCTGTATCGCGGTGCCATTGACGGTGTCATCGGGCCGATGTCACGCGCCGGGGCCGCCGCATTGGGCAACCAGCGTTGAAGCGGCCTGGTATGCGCGCCGTCAGACCGGCGCGCATCCGCAAGCTTCGGTCATTCGAAAGCGCATCCCGGCCGCAGGCCCAGCCGCCGCAAGATCATCGCTGCCGGGCAGAAACCGGTAAAGGCGCTCTGGATCAGGTTTGCGCCCACGAAAGCGTTCAGGAAAAACCAGTAGGGGCTGACCAGCAGGCCAAGCGCCAGGCTGATCAGGATTACGGTTCCGGCAAATGCCATTACGGCGCGGTCAATTGTCATCGGTCGTTTCCTTTGAGGTTGGAAGGTTGGAAGAGGGGTCGCAATAGAGCCGATAGAGCAGCGCCATCACGTCGCGCATGTTCGGATCGGTCAGTGAATAGTAGATGGTCTGGGCCTCGCGGCGCACCGAGACCAGGTTTTCCTTGCGCAGTTTGGCAAGGTGCTGGGACAGCGCCGATTGCGAGATGCCGACGGCGCGCTGCAGATCGCCGACATTGCATTCGCGCTTGTGCAATTCGCACAGGATCAAAAGCCGATGCGAATTGGCCAAGACCTTCATCAGGCCGGCCACGTCGGTGGCGTGTGATTTGAGATCCTCTATATTCATGATAGCTAAATTAGTAAAAACTAAATTAATGTCAAGGGGCGATTTCCTGCCTCTGATCAGGGCGGGCGGGGGCGCTGCCCCCCGTCGCCATCGGGCGACGCCCCCCGGGATATTTCAGGCACAAAGAAGCTGTGTGCGCGCGCCTTTCCAGGGCAAAGCGTTTCAGTCGATCTGAACGGTCTGACGCAAGGTGCCATCTTCGCGGTCGAATATCAGGATCTGGTTGTCCTCGGTCACCACGCCATACCAGTCGGGGCCGAAGGTGACGGCACGCGCGACCACGCCCTCGGGCAGGGTGACGGTATCGGGCAGTGCCACCGGCGTGCCGCTTTCGAAACGGGTGACAAAGGTCACCACGATGGTTATCAGCCCCACAATCATTGTCACCGTCAGCACGGTCACGAGAATGCGCAGAACCCGCAGGTTCAGCGGATCGGGGTCGTGGCTGTCTGCCGCTGGAGATTCGTTCATGCCAGGCCCTTCGCCGAAAATCATCCCGGTCCGCATCGGTGCGGATCCGGGCAAGCGTCTTGATAAGGCACTGGCCCGCGATGTGCCAGAGCAAGCGAGCCTGAGCCGGTCGCGCCTGGCGCGTCTGATCGCGGCCGGGGCCGTGACGGTGAACGGCATCGTGGTGACCGATCCGCGGGCCCGGCTGGTTGAAGGCGATCTGGTGGAGATCACGGTGCAGGACGCCATCGAGGTGGATACGCGCCCGGAAGATATTGCATTGCAGATCCTGCATGAGGATGCCGATCTGATCGTCATCAACAAACCGGCTGGCATGGTTGTCCACCCCGCGCCCGGCACGCCTTCGGGCACGTTGGTCAATGCGCTGCTGCATCATTTCGGCGGCAATCTGTCCGGTATCGGCGGCGAAAAGCGGCCCGGTATCGTGCACCGGATCGACAAGGATACCTCTGGTCTGCTGGTGGTGGCGAAATCGGACAAGGCGCATCATGGTCTTGCGGCCCAATTCGAGGCCCATAGCGTTGCGCGGCATTATCTGGCGATCTGCCACGGGGTTCCCGATGCCTCGGACCCACGCCTGCGCGGGGTGCCCGGCGTCAGTTTCGAGGCCGGCGGCATTTTGAAGCTGACCACGCATCTGGCGCGCCACCGGACCGACCGGCAACGCCAGGCGGTGCTGTTTCAGGGCGGGCGGCACGCCGTGACGCGGGCCCGGGTCGAGGAGGGCTTTGGCGCGGTCGCGCTGGTCAATTGCTGGTTGGAAACCGGGCGCACGCATCAGATCAGGGTGCATATGGCCCATGCCGGTCACGTGCTGGTGGGCGATCAGACCTATGGCGGACGGCGGCGGGTTTCCGCCAAGGCGATGGGCGCGGCCCTGGCTGCAGATCTGAACAGTTTCCCCCGCCAGGCGCTGCATGCCGCGAGCCTTGGCTTCCGCCATCCCGTGACCGGCGAGGAGCTCGGCTTTTGCGCGCCTTTGCCTGCGGATATGGCCGGTCTTTTGGAACAACTGCGCGAAACAGCCCGCTAAATTGTGCGCAATTGCACGTGAAGAGGTTGAAACATTGATTGCGGTGCGCGATCTATTGCCCGTATATGATGCCGAGACGCGGGCAACGCTCTTGAACAAGGGCGTTGGTGAGCCCATATTCAGTCAAAGTTAATCGGATTTACATCCGAGCCGTCGAACAGGGGATATCTGACATGCGAAGTTATACCAATCTTCCGGCCCCGTCGCCGGAACAGGGTTTGAACCGGTATCTTCAGGAAATCCGCAAATTTCCGATGCTGGAGCCCGAACAGGAATATATGCTGGCGAAACGCTGGGTGGACCACGAAGATACCGATGCCGCGCATCAGCTGGTCACCAGCCACCTGCGCCTGGCCGCCAAGATCGCCATGGGCTATCGCGGCTATGGGTTGCCGCAGGCGGAGGTGATTTCCGAGGCCAATGTCGGGCTGATGCAGGCGGTCAAGAAATTTGACCCCGAAAAGGGGTTCCGGCTTGCGACCTATGCGATGTGGTGGATCCGGGCCTCGATTCAGGAATATGTCCTGCGGTCGTGGAGCATGGTGAAACTGGGCACGACAAGCGCGCAGAAAAAGCTGTTTTTCAACCTGCGCAAGGCCAAGGCCCGTATCGGTGCGTTGGAGGAGGGCGACATGCGCCCCGAAAACGTCGCCCGTATCGCCAATGATCTGGGCGTGACCGAAACCGAAGTGATCTCGATGAACCGGCGCCTGTCGGGTGGCGATGCATCGCTGAACGCCATAGTGGGCAGCGATGATGGCGGCACCACGCAATGGCAGGACTGGCTTGAGGATGAAGGTGCCAACACGGCCGCCGATTATGCCGAAAAGGACGAGTTCGACCACCGCATGGAGCTGATGAAAGAGGCGATGGAGGTGCTCAATGAGCGCGAGCGCGATATCCTGACGCAGCGCCGCCTGAAGGATCAGCCGGTGACGCTGGAGGATCTGAGCGGCGTCTATAATGTCAGCCGCGAACGGATTCGCCAGATCGAGGTGCGCGCCTTTGAGAAGCTGCAAAAGAGGATGCGCGATCTGGCCCGGGAACAGGGCGTCATGACCTCGGCCTGATCCACCGCCAGTTGAAATAATCTGGGCCTGCCTATCCGGCGGGCCCTTTTTTCGTTCAAAGCGTTTCGGGTCATAGAGCGCGTCGCGCTATAGCTGAGACAAATGCATCGCAATGCGCGTTCAAGCGCAAGCGAGAGGCAGTGCATTGCGATTCAAAGGTAATCCGGAACAGTATAGATGCGGGGGTGATGGCAATGGAGGGCACGAGAATGACAGAACCGGTTCGGTGGGGCGTTTTGGGGGCCGCGAATTTCGCGCTGACCACCATGGCCCCGGCCATTCACGCCGCAGATAACGCCGTGCTGGCGGCTGTGGCGACGCGCGACCCGGCCAAAGCCCGGCCATTTCAGGCGATGGTGCCGGGGGTGCGGGTCCATCACAGCTATGACGCGGCTCTGGCCGATCCCGAGATTGACGCGCTCTACATCCCGCTGCCCAATGCGTTGCATGTGGAATGGGTGGAAAAGGCCGCGCGGGCGGGCAAGCATGTGCTGTGCGAAAAACCCATCGCCATGGAACTGGCCGAGATCGACCGGCTGATCGCGCTGCGCGACGCCACCGGGCTGATGATCGCCGAGGCCTATATGATCCCGCATCATCCGCAATGGCAGCTGGTGCAGAGCCTGCTGGCGGAGGCGGCCATCGGCGATCTGCGCCATATCGAGAGTTGTTTCACCTTTGGCCTGAAGGATGCGGCCAATATCCGCTTCAACCCCGATCTGGGCGGCGGCGCATTGCGTGATATCGGGGTCTATACGCTTGGCTCGGGGCGGCTGGTCACGGGCGTTGAACCGGTGATCAGGCAGGCGCTCCTGGGGTGGGATCATGGCGTCGATGTCTCGGCGCGTATCCTGGCCGATTTCGGGGCTGTGACCTGCTCGGTCTATATGAATATTCAGGCCACCGACCGGCAGGTCGTGACGCTGTATGGCACGGCTGGATATCTTGAGCTGACGGCCCCCTTCAATCCGGTGTCGCACCGCGAGGCATCGGTTCGGATGGTGGCGTCAGATGGCACGGAACGTCTGTTCCGATTCCCGCAGGCGCGCCAATATGTGGCTCAGGTCGAGGCCTTCGGGCGGTCGATGCGCGGCGCGCCCTATCGGGTGCCGCTGGAGTTTTCGCGCGGCACCCAGGCCGCGATTGAGGCGGTGTTTGCACAGGCGCGAGATTAGAGCGCGACGCGCCAAATCGAATTCAGCGGCCGACCCGAACGCATTCGATTGCGCGAACGCTGCCTCGGTCCGGGTGATGAATGCGCGAATCCGATCAGGCGCGACGCGCTATAACCGAAGGTTGATCAGTCGCAAGCGCCCCGCGTAAGGTGGCGGGAAAGGAATGCACGATTGGCCCGGCCCGGTCCGGTGTCCAACAGGCGCGGGGGGGCAACCATGGGCGAACCGATCAGATCCATTACCATCGTGGGCGGCGGCACGGCAGGCTGGCTGACGGCGCTGCTGCTGCAAAGCTATTTCATGCGCACCGAGACCGGTGCTGCGGCCATTTTGATAAGGTTGATCGAATCGCCGAATATTCCCACTGTCGGCGTTGGCGAGGCCACGGTGCCCGGCATGCCACGCACCCTGCGCTCGGCGGGGCTGTCGGAACGGGAGTTCTTCAAGACCTGCAATGCGTCCTTCAAACTGGGGGTGCTTTTTGCCAATTGGAATGTCGATAAGGCGGGCAGGCAGATCGACTATGTGAACCCCTTTGCCAGCCCCGGTGTGACCGATGGTATCGAACATGGCTATTACTACCTGCAATACGGGGCCGATGGTCAGGATTTCACGCAAGTGTTCTGCCCGCATACCGATCTGGCCCGCGCCGGCAAGGGCCCGCGCCCCCTGGGTGAGAAACCCTATACGATGAAAATCGGCCATGCCTATCATCTGGATGCCGGCAAGTTTGCCAATATGGTGCGCGATATCTGTGTCGCGCGTGGCGTGATTCATATCCGCGAGGATGTGGTCGATGTCGAACAGGATGAACGCGGTTATGTCTCGGCGCTGCAACTGGATCAGACCGGGCGCCACCCGGTCGAGCTGGTGATCGATTGCACCGGGTTCAAGGGCGTCATCATCAACGAGGTGATGAAGGAGCCCTTCATCTCCTATTCCAGATATCTGGCCAATGACCGCGCCCTGGCGGTGCAGGTGCCGCATCCCGACCCCACCAGGATCCCCTCGATGACGCGCTCCTACGCGCTTGGGGCCGGCTGGTCCTGGCGGGTGCCATTGTTCAACCGGATCGGAACCGGTTATGTCTATTCCTCGGCCCATCGCACCGATGAACAGGCGCGCGATGAATTTGTCGCCCATCTGGGCGATACCTGGAACGGGGTTGAACCGCGCGTGATTCCGATGCGGATCGGGCGCAATGAAAATGCCTGGGTCAAGAATGTGGTCGCCATTGGCCTGTCGGGCGGCTTCATCGAGCCGCTGGAATCGACCGCCATCCACATGATCGACACGGCGGTGCGCTGGCTGGCCACCTATTTCCCCGACAGCGATTACCCCGAACCGCTGCGCCGCCACTATAACAAACTGGTGGGCAACCTGTATGATGAGGTGCGCGATTTCATCTGCCTGCATTATGCGCTCGGCAATCGCACCGATTCGCAATATTGGATCGACGCGCGCACCGAATTGGAGGTTCCCGACAGTCTGGCCGAGAATCTGGAGGTCTGGCGGCACGCATTGCCCGGAGCCTATGATCTGAAATTCGATTCGCTGTTTTCCTATGGCACATATCAGGCGGTGCTGTTGGGCAAGCGGGTCTATGAGACCGGCTTTGCCGCACCGGGTTTCATGAAGAACCTGCATCTGCGGCAAGACCTGTGGCAGGGGCATCTGCAAAAGGCGCGGGCCACAACCGATATGCTGGTCGCCAGGATGGCCGATCATCACCAGCTGCTGCTTGAACTGCGCGGCGAACAGGTGCCGCCGAAACCGGCGGTGCCGAATTTCGCCATGGCACAGCCCACGGTGGGGATGCCGGGCGGGCCGCTGCCGCGGCTCAAGATCAACCCGACGCCCGCGCCCGCCCCGGTGGCGGCAGCGGCAGATAATGCGGCAGATAATGATGACGACGCAAGCCTGTTGTAAGCGGCAAAGGGGGGCACAAGATGGCCGGAGGATGGGCAAAGGACGGCGCGGTCAGCGAGCAGATCGAGGCGTCGGTTCAGGATGAGCTGGCGCGGATGCAGGCGCGCAAACCCCCGGTGGGCGAAAGCCGGACCGAGTGCGCCGAATGCGAGGAACCGATCCCCGAGGCGCGCCGTATTGCCCTTGCCGGGGTCAAACTATGTATCGACTGTCAGCAAGAGCGTGACGGCGGGTTTCAGGCGCGCGGCTTCAACCGGCGCGGATCGAAGGACAGCCAGTTGAAATAGGGCGCGGGAAAAGGCCTTTGCAAAGGCCTTGCAAGCGGTTTCGAAACCGCTTGGCCGCTCATTGCCGATCCCGCCCGCCCCGAAACCAACGCCAGAGCGGCCGGATATCGAGCGCCGCCACCGCCAGCCCGAGCGGGATCATCCAGAACCCCAGGATCGGCAGAAACCCCAACAGCCCGCCCGCGATCAGCGCCAGCCCCAGCAGCAACCGCAGGCCCGGCGGCACATTGGCCCGGATCCAGACCAACGCCCGCGTGACCTGTCTTCTGGCCTTCACCCAATGAGTTCGAAGATAGGCTCTGGCTTGGTCGATCATCGGGCGGCCCGCCTGTGGCCGGGCAGGCCCTTGCGCATGATCTGCGGTGGCCCGGCGCGCGCCCCGCTATCGCCCAACCCGCCGATCGGATCGTCATGCCGGGTCAGATCGGCGACGCGGCTCGCCTGTGATCTGTCCAGGGGGGCGATGAAAAGCGCGGCTGTGTCAGGTGTGGATTTTTGCCTGTCGGTATCGGTCATGGTTTCCTGGCCGTCATTTCAGGAGGTTGGATTCCAGAGGCCGGGTTCGTCCGGGGCCCGGCACCTTCGCGCGCGAAATTTTCCACTGGACGGTGTCCGGCAACCCTGTTTACCCCTCCATCGCCTCCAATTCATCAATGAAGCCTTCGATCATGGACAGGCCCTTGTCCCAGAAGGCCGGGTCGCTGGCATCAAGGCCGAAGGGTTCCAGCAATTGCTTGTGGTGCTTTGATCCGCCCGCCTTCAGCATCTCGAAATATTTCTCCTGAAAGCCGTCGCCGCCCTCGGCATAGACCGCATAAAGCGCGTTCACCAGCCCGTCGCCAAAGGCATAGGCGTAGACATAGAAGGGTGAATGCACGAAATGCGGGATATAGGCCCAGAAGGTTTCATAGCCCTCCATGAAGTTGAACACCGGGCCCAGGCTTTCGGCCTGCACCGACATCCACAGCGCGTTGATATCGTCGGGGGTCAGTTCGCCCGCTGCGCGGGCGGCATGCAATTTGCATTCGAAATCGTAAAACGCGATCTGGCGCACCACGGTGTTGATCATGTCCTCGACCTTGCCGGCCAGCAGCACCTTGCGTTGCGCGGGCGTCTCGGCCCCGTCGAGCAATTTGCGGAAGGTCAGCATCTCGCCGAAGACGGAAGCCGTTTCGGCCAGGGTGAGCGGGGTCGAGGACAGCAATTCACCTTGCCCCGCCGCCAGCCGCTGATGCACGCCATGGCCAAGCTCATGCGCCAATGTCATCACATCGCGGGGTTTGCCGAGATAGTTCAGCATCACATAAGGATGCACGTCGCTGACCGTGGGATGCGCGAAGGCCCCCGGTGCCTTGCCCTCCTTGACGCCGGCATCGATCCAGCCCCGGTCAAAGAACGGTTCCGCCAGATCGGCCAGGCGCGGGTCAAACCCCCGATAGGCCGCCATCACGGTCTTGCGGGCGTCGGCCCAGGTCACCAGCGCCGGATCCTCCATCGGCAAGGGCGCGTTGCGGTCCCAGACCTCCAGTGTTTCCAGCCCCAGCCATTTCGCCTTGAGCGCGTAATAGCGGTGGCTGAGGCGCGGATAGGCGGCGACGACGGCATTGCGCAAGGCCTCGACCACCTCCGGCTCGACATGGTTGGCCAGATGGCGGCCGGCCTGCGGTGTGGGCAGTTTGCGCCAGCGATCCTCGATCTCTTTTTCCTTGGCCAGCGTGTTATGGACGCGGGCAAACAGGCCGATGCGGTCCTGGAAGGTGGCCGCCAGCGCGCGGGCACCGGCCTCGCGCCGGTCGCGGGCAGGGTCCGTCAGCAGATTGAGCGTGGCCTCGATCGCCATGCTCTCGCCACCCACATCAAAACTCAGCCCCGCAATGGTTTCGTCAAACAGCTTGTTCCAGGCCGCCGCCCCGACCGGCGATTGGTCATGCAGGAATTTCTCCAGCTCATCGGACAGTTGATAAGGCTTCATCGCGCGCATCCGGTCCAGCACCGGGCGATAGCGCGCCAGATCCGCGTTGGCACCCATCAGTGCCTCATAGACATCATCATCAATGCGGTTGAATTCGAGGCTGAAAAACACCAGCGGCGTGGTGGCATTGGTGATCGCCTCCTGCATGTCGGACATGAATTTCCCGCGCGCGGGATCGGTGCTGTGCTGGTAATAGCGCAGCCCGGCAAAGGCCATCAGCCGCCCGGACACCATGTCGATCTTCTCATAGCGCTGGATGCAGGTCGCCATGTCGGATGCCGAAAGGCCCGCCAGCCTGCCCTCGAAATCGGCCGCGAAACCGGCGCATTCGGCCTCCAGCCAGGCCTTGTCGCGGGCGATCTCGGGCGCGTCTTCGCCAGTGTAAAGATCGCTCAGGTCCCATTGCGGCAAATCGCCCAGATCATCGCTGCCTCCGGTGGCGTTGGCATCATGCAACAATTCGGGGCGACCGGGGCGACCGGGGCGGAGATGGAACATCTGGAACAAGCCTCATTTCGAATATCATCAGGCAAGATATGCGGGCTGGTCCGGGCTTTGGCAATGGCCGGCAGGGGCAAAACCCACAGGGGTGGATTTCTGCCTGAACTTTGTTAAATTCGGAACCCGAGATTCCTTCGAGCGGTATGAAACCAGGGTCATGACCCGAATTCAAAAGGGAGCTTGAGAATGAAAAGATTCAGACTGTTTCTGACGCTCGGCCTGGCCAGCGTCATATTGACGGGGTGCGCTTTGTTCGGGGATTCATTTACCCCGGACGTCTCCATCGTCCGGGAGGATGTCCAGACCATAACCTATCTGGGCCTGGATTATCAGATCCAGGACATCACGTATGAAGATAGTGACGGGCAGCGCGAAAGCAGGCGATATGTCATTGTCGACACGCGTCGTATCCCTTGTGGTCGCGCGGATTGTCGGGATGCGCTGATGCGTGCCATCAATGATCAGGATGCCGGATCGGACGATTACTGAGGTCTCACAGCTCGACCGGGTCGGTCACGGCATCGGCCTCCGGTTCGGTCTCGACCTCTGGGTCGGGATCGGCCTCTGGCACGGGATCGACCCGGCGGCGGATGAGGATATCACCATTGGGCAGAATTTCGGGCGCGTGATAGGCTGACATGTCGCTGATCATGCCGTTCAGATCCTGCAACAGCGGGATCATCTGATCTTCGACAAAGGGGCGCATTTCATCCATCAACCCTTCCAGGATCAGCCGTGAGCCTTCGGAGAGCAGCCCCAGACCGTCGCGGATGCCGGGTTCCTCGGCGTCCTGCGCGGCAGCGGGCAGGGCGAGAAGGACAGACAGGGCCAGGGGCAGGATAGGTTTCATAGCCTTGAATATGGGGAAAATTGCGGCGCGTTTCAATCCCGTGGCCCCGGTTCGGCTGAAAGCTGCATGGAAACCGGGAAATGGTCGGACGCTGTCAGCAGCGCCTTGCAAAGCAGATCATCGCGCCAGCAGACCGGGTCATCGAACGGGTGCCAGATGCGCCAATTGGCGGCGCGCGGGCGAATCAGCGGGCAGACCATGAGGTAATCCAGCAGCGCCGAGAGATAGCGGTTTTCTTCGCGCAGAAAGAACCGCGCCGTGGCCGGTTTGGCGGCCAGGCGCGATTGCAGCGCGCGGGTGGCATGGGGGTCGTAGAGCTGCTGGCTCGATGGCAATTCGCTTCCCAGCACGATCTCGACCCCGGATCGCCCGAAAAGCTGCTCGAATTCATCCAGACCCGGCCCATCATTGAGATCACCGGCCAGGATCAACGGGTCGCGCGCCGCCAGATGATGGGCCACGCGTTCGCGCAGCCAGATACATTGGGCCAGCTGTTTGCGCCGGTTGGCAATGGCCAGCCGCATCATTTCATCGCGGTTGCGCGCCCCATGCGGTGCCTTTGATTTCACATGCACGCCGATCATGCGAAACAGGCTGTCGGCGGTCTCGATCTCGGCCTCGAGCGGCGGTTTGGAAAACCGGATCAGGTCTTCGGTGGCATCAATATCGAGATCAATCCGGTAGGTGCTGTCAAAGCGCGGCGCGATGCGCGAGCCTTTCTTGCCGGTTTCCGCGCCAATCGGGTCATGGCGGGCGGCCATCACATCGGGATCGTAGAGCAGCATGATCTCCTGCTGCGTGTCATTCTCGAAGCCGACCAGCACCTTGCGGGCGCGGATCCCGGCGAAGGCCGCGAAATTCTCCAGCGCCTGCGCCCCGTCGCGGTGGCGTGAGATGTCGGGGGCCTCGATCACCATCACCGCATCGGCATCGAGCGCCTGAAACACCTGCGCCAGAGCCGCAATCTGCTGGCTGCGCGTTACGTCCTGACGGCCCGACCAGCGGTCATCATCGAGCAGCGCACCCTCATCATCGAACAGGTTGGCGAACCATTCGACATTATAGGTGACGATGCGCATCGGCCCGTTACCCGCCATGATGGGACTGAATTTCCTCCCAGGCCCGGTTGATCGCAATCAGCCGGGTCTGGGCCAGTTTCACCGCCTCCTGCGGCACGCCGCGCGCCATCATCCGGTCGGGGTGGGTTTCGCGCACCAGATCACGCCAGGCCTTGCGGATATCGGCCAGTGCCATGGTGCTGTCGACGCCCAGAACGGTGTAGGGATCGGGGGCCGCATCGGGCACGTTGCGCGCCCGCAGGGCGGCAAATTCACGCGGTGACATCCCGAAGATTTCGGCCACGCGTTCCAGAAACAGGTTCTCATTCGGGTGATAGGTGCCATCGGCCACGGCGATATGGAACAACCCATCCATGAGATCGGACAGCACGGCGCTGTCGGCCTCGAACATGGTGGCGATCTTGCGGGCGTAATCCTCGAACCCCGCGACATCCTCACGCGCCAGGTTGAAGACCCGGGCGGCGGATTTCTCACCGGCCTGCGGGATGGCGAAGACTTCGCGGAAGGCGGTGACCTCGTTGCGTGTGACCTGCCCGTCGGCCTTGGCCATCTTGGCCCCCAGCGCGATCACCGCAATGGCAAATCCGACCCGAAGCTCCGGCGGCTTGCGCAGCGTGTCGAACATGGTGCCAAGCCCCTCGCCAGAGGCAAGGGCAGACAGGGCTTCGGTGATCCGGGTCCAAAGTGACATGGGGAAGCTTTTACCCGGATCGCGCGGGAATGTCAGAGGAATTTCTGTATCAGCACCAGATCATGCCAGCGCCCGAATTTGCGCCCGACCTGGGCCAGGCGGGCGGTTTGGCTGTCGCCAGGTGCGGTGTGAAAGCCGATGGCGGCGGGGATCACAGCGTGACGGTTCCGGCTGGCGTGGAAAAGGTTGCGGTGATCCGTGGCGCGGGGCCGGGCGCGATATGCAGGCGGGTGTCGGTGATGAGGGGGGCCAGGGCGGCGCGGAGCGCTTCTGCCGCCGGATGGGTCAGGGTCAGGCCGGTCAGGCGGATATCCTGATCGGCCAGGCGCGGCGCGGGATGGGCGCTGCCCTGCCATTCGATCAGCGCCGGAAAGCAGCCATCGAAGGGCAGTTTGCCATTGGCGGGAATAGCCATGCGCCAGCGGAAATCCCCGCGCGCAAGATCGCGGATAGTGCCCGACCCTTCCGGGGCCATGGCCAGCGCTGCGGCCAGATCGGGGGCGCGGCAGATCCAGTTGGTGATGCGTGGCGGCCCGGAGAAACCATCCAGATCGAACCAGCGCGGCTGATCGGGGCCGGGGGCACCCGGGTTGATGGCGATGACCTCAAGATATTGCGCGCGCCCAAGTGACAGCAGCCGGTTATGCGTGCCCATATGGGGGTGTTCACCAATGGGTGACAGATCGACGCCCAAAGCCGCCTCGACATGGGCGGTGCCGGCCTCCAGACCCTCACAGGCGATGGCGATATGATCGAGCGTCAGCATGGGCGGCGGCCTTTCGAAAATGTGCAGTCAGGTGATGAAACCCTCTTGGCAAATCGGGCGCAAGGGGATCAACCTCGCCGCCATGGATATGACCGGGAAAAAAGCCGCCCTGCGCCAGGCCGCCCTTGCCGCGCGCAGCATCGATTTCGGCACCGGGCTGGACGGAGCCGCGCAGGCGCGTTTGCTGGACCGGATCGGGCCGCTGCGGGGGGCGGTGATCGCGGGCTATATGCCGATGCGCACCGAGATCGACCCGCTGCCGGTGATGACGGAACTGGCGGCTGCGAACCGGATCTGCGTGCCGGTGATTGCGGGCAAGGGACTGCCGCTGCGGTTTCAGCAATGGCATCCCGGCTGCGCGATGATCGACGGGCCGTTCGGTGCCAAGGTGCCTGAGGCCGGCGATTGGCTGGAACCGGAGCTGCTGATCGTGCCGCTGGTGGCCTTCGATGCCGATTGCAACAGGTTGGGCTATGGCGGCGGGTTTTATGACCGCACGCTGCAACGGTTGCGCGCCCGGCACCCCACCCGCGCCATCGGATTTGCCTATGATGCGCAAGAGATCTCCGGGCTGCTGGTGGAACCCACCGATCAGGTGCTGGACGCCGTGGTCACGCCGACCCGCGTGATCGGGCCCTTGCCGCCACGCGCGCAAACGCCTAATCGGGATATATGAGACTTCTTTTTCTGGGCGATGTGATGGGCCGGGCCGGCCGCAGCGCAATCTGCGAGACGCTGCCGCGATTGCGCGCCGACTGGCGGCTGGATTTCGTGGTGGTGAATGGCGAAAACGCCTCCTCCGGGCTTGGCTTGTCACAGGCGCATGCGCAACTGCTGTTGCAGGCTGGCATTGATTGCCTGACGCTTGGCGATCATGCCTTTGATCAACGCGACATGCTGCAATTCATCGACAAGGAGCCGCGCATCCTGCGGCCGCTGAACTACGCCAAATCCGCCCCCGGGCGCGGCGCGCAACTGTTTACGGCACCGGGCGGGCGCAAGGTTCTGGTGGCGCAGGCCCTGGGGCAGGTGTTCATGAAACGCCCGTTTTCAGACCCGTTTTCCGCCCTTGAGGGCGTGTTGCGCAGCCATCCTCTGGGTGGTCTGGCGCAGGCCACGATCATCGACATCCATTGCGAGGCGACATCCGAGAAGATGGCCCTGGGCCATTTTTGCGACGGCCGCGCCAGCCTTGTGGTGGGCACCCATACGCATGTGCCGACCGCCGATACGCAGATCCTGCCCGGCGGCACCGCCTATCAAAGTGATGCCGGCATGTGCGGCGATTATGACAGCGTGATCGGCATGGAAAAGGATGAACCCCTGCGCCGCTTCATCACCGGCATGCCGAAGGACAGGTTCACGCCCGCGCGCGGGCCCGCGACGCTGTCGGGTGTGTATGTCGAGACCGATGACAAGACCGGCAAGGCGATCTCGGTTTCGCCGGTTCGCATCGGTGGGCGGTTGCAGCAGACTATGCCCGTGTTGTAGGGGCAGACCCGTTGATCCTGCGCCTTGTCAGGGAAAAACCTGTCAAACCAGTGGTGCCGGGTTCATGGGGCCGGAGCCCGGGCGGTGGTGTGGGATAAGCGGCACCGCCAGGTCTTTCTCATCGCTCAGGTGGCGGGCGAGAAAGGCTTCGATCACCTTTGTCACGCCGACCAGCCGCCCGGCCAGATCCGGCGCATCGCGGTCGCGGTTCAGGCCGCTTCAACGCCTTTCCCCAACACCTGCAAAACGAATGCCGCTCAGATAGGACATCTCACGTTTCCAGGTCGAAAGATCCCTGGTTTGGAAATCCGACAGGCTGGAATGGCCGCAAGCGCGCGCGAGGGTTTGCATGAGTTCCACGCTGGCACCGAAATAGCGGGCGAGCCGTTCGGCACCGGTCTGCACATTCAGACGCTGGCGCAGCTCCGGCTTCTGAGTGGCAATACCGACGGGGCAATTATTGGTGTCGCACATCCGTGCCGCGATGCATCCAACCGCCTGCATGGCTGAGTTTGAAACGGCAACGGCGTCGGCACCGAGGGCCATCGCTTTGGCAAAATCCTCGGCCACGCGCAGCCCGCCGGTGATGACCAGCGTCACCTCACGCCCCGTCCTTGCGTCCAGATGCGCCCGGGCCCGGGCCAGTGCCGGGATTGTCGGCACTGAGATGTGATCGCGGAAGATGAGCGGTGCCGCCCCGGTGCCGCCGCCGCGGCCATCGAGGATGATGTAATCGGCACCGGCCTCAAGCGCGAAATCGATATCATCCTCGATGTGATTGGCCGAGAGCTTGAAACCGATCGGAATTCCGCCTGACCGCTCTCGCACCTCATCGGCAAATCTGGCAAAATCAGCCGGTGTTTTGAGATCGGTGAAGGTTGCCGGAGAGATTGCCGACTGTCCCGGCTCCAGCCCACGCACCTTGGCGATCTTGCCCTGCACTTTCTCGCCGGGCAGATGCCCGCCGGTGCCGGTCTTGGCCCCTTGGCCGCCCTTGAAATGGAACGCCTGCACTTTTTCTGTCAGGTCCGGCCGCCAGCCGAACCCGGCCGAGGCAAGCTCGTAGAAATAGCGGGAATTTTCGGCCTGCTCCTCGGGCAGCATCCCGCCTTCGCCGGAGCAGATGCCGGTGCCCGCCATTTCCGCGCCGCGCGCCAACGCCGTCTTGGCCTCTTCTGACAGCGCGCCATAGCTCATGTCGGAGACAAAAAGCGGGATGTCGAGCCGCAAGGGCTTTGCCGCGCGGGGACCAATCACGACCGCGCTATCAACACCGACATCATCCAAGAGCGGCTTGCGGGCCATCTGTGCGGGAAGAAACTGGATCTCGTCCCAGTGTGGCAGATCCTTTCGCGGCACGCCCATCGCACCCATTTCGCCGTGGTGGCCGAGCCTGGACAGCCCATCGCGCGCCAGTTCATGGATGCGCGCGACGGTCGGTTCCTCTGGCGTGGGCGTGGCTTGGGGTATCTTGCGCTGCGGCGCGGGGGCGGCATCGCCTAACTGCAGGTCCTCCAATCGGGTATGGCTGCCGTCGCAGAAGGGTGCGGTCGCACTGGCCTTGCACTGGCAGAGCATCCTTGAGCCCGACGCCTCGGCCACGAAGCTGAGCGGTGTTATCCCCGTCCCCTTGTGGCTGCCGTCGCAGAACGGCTGGTTTTGCGAATGGCCACAGCGGCACCAGTGGTATTTCTTGCCTTCTTCCAGCTCTACACGGGCGGGTGCCTTGGCGGCAATGATAGGGACAGAGTCACGCATGTTTCAATCCAGTTTTGAACGGTCATGCGGCAAGCTATAGTTCATCTCGGGGCCGCGCGATACGATCCGGTTCGGCTTTGCCGTCTTGTGGCCGGCGCGATCGTCGAGGGCCCGCTATCGGTCAGCGTGCCGCGGGAATTCGGGATCGCCATTCTCGATCCCGTGCTTGTCGCATTCAAGGCCCGCTACCCCGAGATCCAGCTCACCGTCGATTTCGACGACCGCGCCGTGGATCTGGTCCGGGAGAACTACGATCTGGCCATTCGGATCACCGGCGAACCCGATGCCAGCCTTGACGCGGAGAAAATTGGCACTTTCTGCCACGCCCTCCATGGTGCCCGGACTATCTGTCGGGGCGGCCGGAGGTGACATCCCTTTGTGATCTGCATGATCACCCGATCTTGCACTTCGGACCCGCCCGCCGGGCCTATGGGATTTCCTGTCATCCGCGGGAAAGCCGGATCGCTTCGCGTTTGCGCCATTTCTCAATTCAAATAGCGGTTTGTTCCTGCTGAATGCCGTGAAGGCCGGTCAGGGCATTGCCCGGCCGCCGGATTTCATAGTGCGGGATGCTGTCGCGAATGGTGATCTCGTGCCCGTTCTCGAACAGATCTCGGTGCCGGAGCTGGGGATCTATAGCGCGTCGCGCCTGATCGGATTCGAGCATTCATCGGCCGGACCGAGGCAGCGTTCGCGCAATCGAATGCGTTCGGGCCGGCCGGTGAATTCGATTTGGCGCGACGCGCTCTATGTCATTCGCGCCGAGGGCCGTCGCCTGAACCGCATGATGCGGCTGTTCGCTGATGAAATGAAACAGATTTTCCTGCTCCGCCAACGGGGCTGACAAAGGTGCCATGTGGCTGAACCAAGCGCCAATCGCGGGTTTTTCGCCAGCCGAAAGGTGCCGGGAGGGCAGATTCCTTTTATCGCTGCCTTTTCAAAGCGGCCTTTGGAATCCTGATCCCAACTGTGCCGGCGGGGCTTTTCCTGGTTCAGCCGCGACCGAAACGGGCGCTTGCGGAAGGGTCGGCCCCCGGCCCATGATGGGCCTGCATCCCAAGGGGCATTTGCGACCATGTTAGCTGACCTTCTTTCGCCTGGCGCGCAGTCGATCCTGACCCTTGCCGTGGTTGGCGCGATGTTCGTGCTGTTCATCCGCGAAACCTATCCGACGGAAGTGGTGGCCATTGCCGGGGTGGCGGTGTTGCTGGCGGCGGGGCTGTTGCCCTATGAGGCCGCGCTTGGCGTGTTGTCGAACCCCGCGCCCTGGACCATCGCCGCGATGTTCATCACCATGGGGGCCTTGGTGCGCACCGGTGCCTTGGCGCAGTTTACCGCCATTGCCGAGGCGCAGGCGAAAACCCGGCCCAAACGGGCGCTGGCGGCATTGCTGGGATTTGTCGTGCTGGCCTCGGCCTTCATGTCGAACACGCCGGTGGTGGTGGTCATGATCCCGGTCTTCGTGCAGATCGCCCGCGCGCTTGGGCGGCCCGCGTCACGGCTGCTGATCCCGCTCAGCTATGGCGCGATCATGGGCGGCACGCTGACCTTGATCGGCACCTCGACCAATCTGCTGGTCGATGGTGTGGCGCGCGCCAATGGCATGGAACCGTTCACCATTTTCGAGATCACGCCGGTGGGCATCGTGGTGGTGATCTGGGGGATGATCTATCTTGCGTTTTTTGGCCCGCGCCTGCTGCCGGATCGCGATTCGATGGCCGATATGCTGTCAGGGCGCAAGCGGATGAAATTTTTCACCGAGGTGGTCGTGCCCGAGGACAGCGCCTTTATCGGGCGCAATGTGACCGAGGTGGATCTGTTTCGCCGTGACGGCGTGCGCCTGATCGACGTGCTGCGCGGCGACGCATCGCTGCGCCGGAACATGGGCCAGATCGTGCTGCAGGCCCGTGACCGGGTTGTGTTGCGCACCGATATGGCCGAGGTTCTGGGCCTGCAACAGAGCAAGCAATTGCGCACCGTCGACAAGCTGAGCTCGGTTCAGACCACCACTGTCGAGGTGCTGATCACGCCGGGCTGCAAGATGGTGGGCCGGTCCCTGGGGGCGCTGCGCCTGCGCCGCCGCTATGGGGTCTATCCGCTGGCGGTGCATCGGCGGAACCAGAATATCGGCCGGCAGTTGGATGAGCTGATCGTGCGGGTCGGTGATACTTTGCTGATCGAGGGCGACCCGGCCGATATCCGGCGTCTGGCCGCCGATATGGATCTGGTCGATGTCAGCCAACCCACGGAACGGGCCTATCGCCGTGGCCATGCGCCGATCGCCTTTGCGGCCATGGCGGGTATCGTGGTTCTGGCCGCGCTTGGCATGGTGCCGATATTTCTGGCCGCGGTGCTGGCGGTGGCGCTGGTTCTGGTCACCCGCTGCATTGATGCGGAGGAGGCGTTTTCCTTTATCGACGGGCGGCTTCTGGCGCTGATCTTCTCGATGCTGGCCATCGGGGCCGCGCTGGAGGCCACCGGGGCCGTTGCCTTGATTGTGGATGGGCTGGCCCCATGGTTGACCGGGCTGCACCCGTTCTTTCTGGTCTGGGCGATCTATCTGATCACCTCGGTCCTGACCGAACTGGTGTCGAACAATGCCGTGGCGGTGGTGGTGACGCCGGTGGCCATCGGTCTGGGCACTGCCATCGGGGTCGATCCGCGGCCACTGGTTGTTGCGGTGATGATTGCCGCCTCGGCCAGTTTCGCCACGCCGATCGGATATCAGACCAACATGCTGGTCTACGGCCCGGGCGGCTACCGTTTTACCGATTTCATGAAAATTGGCATTCCGCTCAATCTGAGCCTAGGATTGGTGGTAAGCCTCGTCATCCCGCTGCTTTGGCCGCTGTGATCCCCGGAAAAGGACCTCTCCCATGCGTCACTTGTTTCTTCTGCCCGTCCTGGTGGTCGCTGCCTGCGGCTTTGCGCAAGCGCCGCGCCCTGCCGAGGTGATGCTGACGCAGAACAGCCTGTCGGTGCGGATGGGCAATGGTGAGACCTGTCAGGGCCCGCGCCCGGCGGGGGTCAGCGGCGGCTGGTCGGGCCGTTTGCAGGGCTGTTCGGCGGCCTATGATTACCATATCGCGATGGAGCCCGGCACCAACCCGCTGCGGATGGCGTTTGACGAGATCCGGGGGGCCGTGGGGCTGCAAGGCACGGCGGTGCCGATAGCCACCATCACGATCAGCGATGGCACCGGGCGCGATTATGTCTATGCCACGCCGGAACGCCGGATGCGGTAGGGGCAGGAACCTCGGTTCAAAGCGGCCAGAACAGCAATATGGCCGGGATCGAGACCGCCACCACAATGATCTCGAGCGGCAGGCCCATGCGCCAGTAATCGCCAAACCCATAGCCGCCGGGGCCAAGAACCAGCGTGTTGTTCTTGTGCCCGATCGGGGTCAGGAACGCGGCCGATGCGGAGATTGCGACGGCCATCAGGAACGGGTCGGGATTGACGCCCAATGTGGTGGCCATCTGGATGCCGACGGGGGCCGCAACGATCGTGGTTGCGGTGTTGTTCAGCACATCCGACAGCGTCATGGTCACCACCATCAGCACGCTCAGCACGACCCAGGGCGGCATGCCTTGCGTCAGGCTCACCAGGGCACCGGCGATCAACTGGGTGCCGCCGGAGGCATCCAGCGCCGCGCCAAGCGGGATCATCGAGCCAAGCAGCACCACGACCGGCCATTCGATATGGTCATAGATCTCGGCCAGCGGCAGGATCCTGGCCAGCACATAGCCGATCACCACCAGACCAAGCGCGATGGGCAGATAGAGCAGCCCGAGCGAGGCCGCCAGCACCGCCGCCCCGAACAGCCCGATGGCGGCCCAGGTCTTGCTGTCCTGGGTCACCGCCAGACCGCGCCCGGCCAGCGCCAGCCCGCCGACCCAGTCGATCACATCATCGGTGGCGTCCGTCGGTGTCAGCAACAGCAGGATATCGCCCGGCTCGATCACCGTCTGGCGCAGGCGTTTGGTGATGCGCTGGCCGCGCCGGGCGATGCCCATCAGCACCGTGCGTTTGCGCCAGGAAAGCCCAATCGCCTGCGCCGTGCGCCCGGCAATGCGGCTGCTGTCGCGCACGACCACCTCGGTCAGGGTCACGCCTTCGCCGACCACATCGCTGATGGCGTGGCCTTCGGGCATGAAATCAAGTTTGGTGGCGGTGCGAAATTCGTCCAGCGCGTCGGGTGCGGCCTCCAGCACCAGAATATCGCCGGCCCGCAATTGCAGATTGCGCCCGGTGCCAAAGCGGCGTTTGCCATCCCGGATCAGGCCCAGAATGGCGACATCGGCCTTTTCGGCCGGCTCCATCAGATCGCGCAGGCGCTGACCGACCAGCCTGTTATCCTCGGGCAGGGTCAGTTCGGCAATATAGGGGGCCAGTTCGCTGAGCGGATCGGTGCCAACGCCGGAATCGCGCTTGGGGATCAGCCGCCAGCCAAACAGCGCCACAAATGCCAGACCGGCAATCGCGGCGGTGCCGCCCACGGGCGCGAAATCGAACATGGAAAACGGCGCGCCGAGCGATTCCTCGCGGATCGCGGCGATGATGATATTGGGCGGTGTCCCGATCAGCGTGACCATGCCGCCCAGGATGGTGGCAAAAGACAGCGGCATCAGCGACAGGCCGGGTGAGCGGCCCGCCTTGCGCGCGGTGGCGATATCGACGGGCATCAAAAGCGCCAGCGCCGCGACGTTGTTCATGAAGGCCGACAACACGCCGCCCACGCCGCCCATGATGGCGATATGGGCACCCAGTGACCTTGTGCTGTCGACCAGGGTTCGGGTGATCAGGAACACGGCCCCCGACCGGACCAGACCCGCCGACACGATCAGCACCAGCGCCACCACCAGGGTGGCGGGGTGGCCGAACCCGGAAAACGCATCCGCGACCGGCACCACACCCAGAACCACCCCCGCCATCAGCGCCCCGAAGGCGACAAGATCATAGCGAAACCGGCCCCAGAGAAGCAGGCCGAAGAACCCGCCAAAAAGCGCAAACAGGATGATCTGATCACTGGTCATGGTGCCGTTCTAACCCGGCCTGACCGGGGCGTCACGGGGGGTATCAGATGAATTCTGCCGTCGGGCCTGGGCGCGCATTGGCCACGGCCAGCGCATCCGACAGCGCGATCGATCTGTCAAACAGCGCCCGCCCGATGGTGGCCCCGGAAATATGCGGCACATATTTCAGCCGCGCGATATCATCCAGCGACCGCGACAGCCCGCGCGCGATCACCGGCGCGCGCGCGCCATCGGCCAGTTGCGAGACCAGCGCCAGCGAGCCATCGCTATCGGCAATATCGGCGTCGATATCGGTGATGATGAACGCGGCCAGCGGATCTTCGGCGAAGGCGGCAATGAAATCGGCCGGGGTGATCGCGGCGGTCGAGCGCCAGCCATCGCTCATCAATCCGCCCTGATACACATCGACAGAAACGACGATCTGATCGGGATAAAGCCTGGCAGCCTGTTTCACCAGGTCGGGGTTTTGCACGGCAAGCGAGCTGACAGCGATCCGCCCGGCACCATTGTCGATCCATTTGGCGATGCTGTCCAAGGTGCGAAAGCCGCCGCCAAGCTGCACCGGAATGCCGGAATGGCGGATGATCTCCTGGACGATCTCCTGGCTGCCATCATCGCCGACGACCCAGTCGAAATCGGTCAGGTGCAGCCATTCGGCACCGTCCTCGGCAAAGCCGTGCGCCTTGGCGACCGGATCGACATGCCAGATCTGCGGCTCTTCCAACCGGCCGCGATGCAGGCTGACGCAGCGGCCCTGCTGCAATTCGATGGTGGGATAGATCATCATGGTGGCACCCTCCGGTTTCCTGAGCAGCATCATTACCCGAATCGCGCCTGCGCGGGTAATCTGAAAACGGCACGGGCACGCCGTTCCGCGGCGTGAAGCGCCACCTTGCGCCGGTCGCGCGCGATGCAGTAGAAGCCTTGAAACTTGCGTGATTTGAGAGGGAGAGGTGCCATGGCGGGCCATTCAAAATGGGCGAATATCCAGCACCGCAAAGGTCGTCAGGATAAATTGCGGTCCAAGCTTTTTTCCAAGCTGGCCAAGGAGATCACGGTTGCCGCCAAGATGGGCGACCCCGACCCCGACAACAACCCGCGCCTGCGCATGGTGATCAAGGAAGCGAAATCGCAATCGCTGCCGAAAGATGTGATCGACCGCGCGATCAGGAAATCCCAGGCCGGTGAGGGCGATGATTACGAGGAGATTCGCTATGAGGGCTATGGCCCCGGCGGCGTGGCCGTGATTGTCGAGGCGATGACCGACAACCGCAACCGAACCGCGTCAACCGTGCGCTCGACCTTCGCAAAACATGGCGGAAATCTGGGCGAGACCGGATCGGTTTCCTTCATGTTCGAGCGCAAGGGCGAGATCGTTTACAGCGCCGATGCGGGCGATGAGGACACGGTGATGGAGGCCGCGATCGAGGCCGGGGCAGAGAATGTCGAATCGAGCCCGGACGGGCATGTCATCACCTGCGCCGATACCGATCTGAACGAGGTGTCCACCGCGCTTGAGGCGGCTCTGGGCGAGTCGGAGACTGCGAAACTGATCTGGGCCCCCTCGACCACGACCGAACTTGATCTGGAGGGCGCGCAGAAGCTGATGAAGCTGATCGACACGTTGGAAGATGATGACGACGTTCAGCGCGTCACGGCCAATTTCGAGATCTCGGACGAGGTGATGGCGCAGTTGGGCGAGACCTGAAACCGGCGGTCACAGGCCGTGCGCAAGCTGTGCACATCGCGTGCATAGCGGATATGCCCCCGCAGCCGACCCGGCCTGCGGGGCATTTTTCAGATCGGGCCCTGGACGCAGCATTTTGTTCGGTCTGTCGGGCGCGGGCCGGGCGTGGCGCGCGCGGGCCGGTCGACCTGACCCTCCGGGCAGGGTAAGGCCAGGGCGGAGCAGGCAGGGGGCAGATCATGGTGCAGGCGGCAATGGCCGGGTTTTATCTCGGGCTCAGTCTGATCCTGGCCATTGGGGCGCAGAACGCCTTTGTCCTGCGTCAGGGGCTGCGGCGGGCGCATGTGGCCCCGGTGGTGCTGACCTGCGCGATATCGGATGCGGTGCTGATTGCGCTTGGCGTCAGCAGCTTTGCGGTGATTGCCGATTTGATGCCCTGGGTGGTGCCGGTATTTCGCTATGGCGGGGCGGTGTTCCTGATCTTTTATGGCGGGCGCGCCTTTGGTGCGGCCTGGCGGGGCACCGTCGCGCTGATGGCGGCAGGGACCGGGGCCGGGTCGCTTCGGTCTGCGGTTCTGACAAGCCTGGCGCTGACCTGGCTCAACCCGCATGTCTATCTCGATACGGTCATTCTGATCGGCACCATCGCGACCCAATACGAAGACAACCGGCTGTGGTTCGGGGCCGGGGCCGTCACCGCCAGTTTCGTGTTCTTTTTCGCGCTTGGCTATGGCGCGCGGGCATTGGCACCGGTTTTCGCGCGCCCCCGCGCCTGGCAGATGCTCGACATCGTGATCGGGCTGATCATGTGGGCGATTGCGGCCAAGCTGATATTTGCATTCTGACCCGATAACCCGCTTGCCGCCGCCCGTGCTTTGCGGTCTCTTGCGCGCCATGTCTGACACCGCCCGTTCAACCCCTGTCGCGCGCCCCGGTTGGGGCGTGTTCTGGATGCTGGTGACCGGGGCCTGTTTCGTCGGGGTGACGGCGATTGTGAAACTGGTGGGCAATGACATTCCGCCGGCGCAATCGGCCTTCATGCGCTATGCGCTTGGTCTGGTTCTGATCATTCCGATGATCCGGCCGATGCTGCGGGCGGGCCTGAGCCGCCGGGCCTATATGCTGTTTGGTCTGCGCGGGCTGGTTCATACCGGCGGCGTGATCTTGTGGTTCTATGCCATGACCCAGATCACCATCGCCGAGGTGACGGCGATGAACTATGTCACGCCGGTTTATGTCACCGTTCTGGCGGCGCTCTTTCTGGGTGAAAGGCTGGCCTTTCGGCGCATTGCGGCGATTGGCGTGGCAATGATCGGTGCGCTGGTGATCCTGCGCCCGGGTATTCGCGAAATCGGCCCCGGCCATATTGCCATGCTCTTTACCGCGGCCGCATTCAGTGTCGGCTATCTGGTGGCCAAGATCATGGCCGATGAAACCTCGCCCTCGGTCGTGGTCGGCATGTTGTCGATCACCGTGACGCTTGGCCTGGCCCCGTTTGCCTGGGCCGTCTGGGTGCCGCCAAGCTGGGAACAGGTGGGCTGGATGTTTCTGGTCGCGGTCTTTGCCACGGCGGGGCATTTCGCCATGACCCTGGCCTTCAAGGCGGCCCCGCTGGCGGTGACGCAGCCGGTCACCTTCATCCAACTGGTCTGGGCGGCGCTATTGGGGGCGTTGTTCTTTGACGAGCCGACCGATGGTTTTGTGATGCTCGGCGGCGGGATAATCATTGCCGCGATCAGCTATATCTCGCTGCGTGAGGCGTTTTTGCGCCGCCGCGCGGTCACGCCCGCCGTTGCCCAGACAAAGCTGTAAACGGCCCCGCCAGAAAACCGATAATCACGCGCGAAACTTGATGGGGATCAAGGTATTGATCCGGTGACGGGGCTATGATCGGGCGATATCCGAAACACGAGGAGGACCGCAACCGATGTCGCATACCCCGCATGAGCTGGCCGATGATTTTCCAGATCAGATTGACCGTATCCACAGGCTGAAAGCCGAGAATAGGCATTTTGCCAAGCTGGTCGACGATTATCACGAGGTAAACCGCGCCGTGCATCGCGCCGAAACCGGGGTTGAGCCATGCGAGGATCTGGCCGAGATCGCCATGCGCAAGACCCGGATGCGGCTGAAAGACCAGATCGCGGCAATGCTGGCCGCCGCCTGAGGCTGTATCGGGGCAGGGTGCGGTGACGAGCGGCGGTGTTGGCCGATGGGTCAGGTGGTTTCCGCGCCCTCGCTTTCGACCGCTTCCTGAAACCGGTCAAAGAACTGACCGGCCATCTTGCGGGCAAAGCCGTCGATCAGGCGCGAGCCGAGCTGCGCGATCTTGCCGCCCACCTTGGCGTCGACCTCATAGGTCAGCTCGGTGCCGCCTTCGGCATCGGCCAGTGTCACCCGCGCCGAGCCCTTGGCAAAACCGGCCACGCCGCCCTTGCCCTCGCCGGCAATCGTATAGCTCTGGCCGGGCACCACATCGGACAGGGTGACCACGCCCTTGAAGGTTGCGCGCACCGGGCCGATCTTTTGCTTGACGGTTGCGGCAAAGCCGTCTTCGGGCGATCCGGTCAGTTCCTCGCAACCGGGGATGCAGGCGCGCAGCATATCGGCTGAATTCAGCGCCGCCCAGACGGTGGCGCGATCCGCGGCAATCAGCCGGGTTCCCTGCATTTCCATGATGGCTCTCCGTCAATTTCATTGCTTCGAAAATGGGCCAAGGCGCGCGGCCGGTCAACGCCCGATCTCGTAGGGCAGGGTGCCGCGATAGTCGGGGTCGATGCGCAATTGGCGTTCCAGCGGCGGCACGGATCGTTGGTGGCAATCGGTGCGCTCGCAGATGCGGCAGGAAATGCCGATCGGCTGATAGGCCTCGGCGGTGCCGATATCGAGCCCATCGGCATAGACCATCGCCTCGGCATGGCGCACTTCGCAGCCCAGACCGATCGCGTAGCGGCGTACCGGCGCATGAAACGAGCCGCCGGATTTGGAGACATCGCGCGCCAGGCACAGATAGCGCACGCCATCGGGTGTTTCGGCCAATTGGCGCAGAAAGCGGCCCGGTGTCTCAAAGGCCTGATGCACGTTCCACAAGGGGCAGGCCCCGCCGAAGCGGGCGAATTGCAGCCGGGTGGCGGAATGGCGTTTGGTGATGGTTCCGGCCTGATCGACCCGCACGAAGAAAAACGGAATGCCCTTGGCCCCGCGCCGTTGCAGGGTCGACAGGCGATGCGCCACCTGTTCGATCGAGGCTCCGAACTGATTGGCAAGCTGTTCCAGATCGTGGCGCGTCTCGGCGGCGGCCTCGGCGAAGCGGGCATAGGGCATCTGCACCGCGCCGGCGAAGTAATTGGCCATGCCGATCTTGGCGATGGCGCGCGCGGTGTCGGTCTGGAACCGGGCCAGATCGAGCGTCGCCTCCAGCAGCCGGTCCTGATCAATCAGCGCATATTGATGCAGCAGTTGAAAGCGCTGCGTTTCGGGGGTGCTTTGCGGCGATAGCGTCAGTTCCTTGCGGATCGGGTCATAATGGCGGATGCCTTCGCCGCTGGCATAGCGGATGGTCAGGCCGCGCGTTTCCAGCGTGCGGCGGATATGGGCATCGAGCGGGCCATCGGCCTGCGCCGCGAAATACTCGGCGGCGCGATCGACGGCATCAATGTAATTGTCGCAATAATGGAAGAAATCGCGCACTTCCTCCCATGGCGATGCGGCGATGCGCCCGCCATCGCGCCCCAGGGCCTCATCGAGCGAGGCCAGCCGTTCATGGGTCTGGCGATAGGCTGCGTGCAGATCCAGAAAGGCGCGCGCCAGTGCCGGCGCATTTGACGCGGTCAGGCGCAGATCGGGCAAGGGCGGCGCGGCATCGGTGAAAACCGGATCGGCCAGCGCCTCGCGCATATCCGAGACCAGCCGCTCGGTATCGCCCGAAGACAGCTCGGTGACGTCAAAGCCGAACTCCTGGGCCAGCCCCAGCATCACGCCCGAGGATACGGGGCGATTATTGTTCTCCATCTGGTTCAGATAGGGCAGCGACACGCCCAGCTTGGCGGCGAAATCCTTTTGCGTCAGGCCAAGCCGGCCGCGCAATTCGCGCAGTTTTGCGCCGGCATAGAGTTTCTGGATGGCCATCGGTTTGCTCCCTTTGCAGGAAACATTATGGGCTTTGCAAACTCGTGCGGCAAGGCGTTAGAGGCCGCTAAGCTGACGTTCGCGCATCATGGTATAGGTGATTGCCACCAGCGCCATCGCCGAGGAAACCAGCATGATCACCACCAGCGGCAAGGCGCTGGATTCGGGCCCCAGGACCCAGCCCGCAAAGGCCGACAGGATCGCACCGCCAAAGATCGTGATCGCGCCGCCGATACCGCTGGCCGAGCCCGCCAGATGCGGCCGCACCGACAGCATCCCGGAGGTGGCATTGGGCATCACCATGCCATTGCCCAGCCCCATCAGCGTGACCGAACCGAAAAAGATGAACGCAGAATGAAACCCCGCCAGGATCAGCAAGAAAGGGATGGCCATGCCGAGGGTCGAGACAATGGCCCCGGCGGTGATCATCCAGTTCACGCCCATGCGGATCGAATAGCGGCCCGAGATGAAATTGCCGGTGAAATAGCCCAGCGCCGGGGCCCCGACGCTGAAACCGACCTGCATGGAATTGAGGCCATAGACATTGGTCCCGACAAAGGGCGCGCCGCCGAGGAAGGCAAAAAAGGCCCCGGCGGCGAATGTGGCCGACAGGCAATAGCCCCAGAACCGGCGCGAGGAGAATAGTTCAGGATATTGGCGGACCTGTTCGCGGAAACTGGCCGAGGTGTTTTTGGCGGTTTCGCCCAGATCGGACCAGGTCAGCCACAGGACCGCCAGCCCCGCGACCAGCAGCAGCACGAAGTTTGACTGCCAGCCGAAGGCCTGGTCGAGCACACCGCCAAAGACCGGGCCGATCATCGGCACCACCGCCATGCCCATGGTGACATAGCCGATCATCGAGGCGGCTTCCTCCTGCGGCACCATATCGCGCACCACGGCGCGGCCCAGAACCAGCCCCGCCACGATCACCGCCTGCGCCATTCGGAAGATCAGGAATATCGTGGCCGTCGGGGCCAGGATGCAGCCAAGCGTGGCAATCGAGAACAGGATGAGACTTCCCAGCAACACCGGGCGGCGCCCGAACCGGTCCGATATCGGCCCGATGAAAAGCTGCAACACCGCATTCACCGCCAGATAGGCCGAAACAGAAAGCTGCATCACCCGGTAATCGGTGTCGAAATACGCCGCCATTTCGGGCAGCGAGGGCAGGAATATGTTCATCGACAGCGCGCCGAGGCCGGTCAGCACGATCAGGGTCGAAATATGCGGTGGCGACGTCCGGTCCAGATACTGGCCACGGGGCAAAGAAGACATTCTTCCTGAGTAGCTTGGCAGATGCCAGAATGTCCATGTGCACCCCTGCACAATCGGTCCGGTCGGCCTCCACGAAACTTTGCAGATTTGCAAATGCAAATTCAGCAAATGGAATGTATTTGCAAATATTCGGAAATCCGCTGGGATAATTCACCCCGCGGCGTTAGGTTCCGGCGAGTTTGGCATATGCGCCCAAGGGGAAGGGGACGATATGAAAGATATTCTGCACGCGTTGGAGCAGCGCCGCGAAGAGGCCCGCCAAGGCGGCGGCGCAAAGCGGATCGCCAGCCAGCACGCCAAAGGCAAGCTGACGGCGCGCGAACGGATCGACCTGCTGCTGGATGAGGGCTCGTTTGAAGAGTTCGACATGTTCAAGACCCATCGCTGCACCGATTTCGGCATGGAAAGACTGAAACCCCGCGGCGATGGTGTGGTGACTGGCTGGGGCACGGTGAACGGGCGCATGGTCTATGTCTTTTCGCAGGATTTCACCGTTTTTGGCGGGTCGCTGTCGGAAACCAATGCCGAGAAGATCTGCAAGATCATGGATATGGCAATGCAGAACGGCGCGCCGGTGATTGGCATCAACGATTCCGGTGGTGCGCGGATTCAGGAAGGCGTGGCCAGCCTGGCGGGCTATGCCGAAGTGTTCCAGCGCAATATCATGGCAAGCGGCGTGGTGCCGCAGATCAGCGTCATCATGGGGCCCTGCGCCGGTGGCGCGGTCTATTCCCCTGCGATGACCGATTTCATCTTCATGGTCAAAGACAGCTCCTACATGTTCGTCACCGGCCCGGAAGTGGTCAAAACCGTAACCAATGAACATGTGACGGCCGAGGAACTGGGCGGGGCCTTGACCCATACCCGCAAATCCTCGGTCGCCGATGGCGCGTTCGAGGATGATGTGGAGGCGATGTCGGAGGTGCGCCGCCTGATCGATTTCCTGCCGCTCAACAACCGAGAAAAGCCGCCGGTGCGGCCGTTTTTCGATGATCCGGCCCGGGTCGAGGACAGTCTGGACACGTTGATCCCCGATCATGCCAACGCGCCCTATGACATGAAGGAGCTGATCCACAAACTGGCCGATGAGGGCGATTTTTACGAGATTCAGGAGGAATTCGCCAAGAATATCATCACCGGCTTCATCCGCCTGGAAGGGTCGAGCGTGGGCGTGGTGGCAAATCAGCCGATGGTTCTGGCGGGGTGTCTGGATATTGACAGCAGCCGCAAGGCGGCGCGGTTCGTGCGCTTTTGCGATGCCTTTGAGATTCCGATCCTGACCCTGGTCGATGTGCCGGGGTTTCTGCCCGGGACCGCCCAGGAATATGGCGGCGTGATCAAGCATGGGGCCAAGTTGCTTTTCGCCTATGGCGAGGCGACGGTGCCCAAGGTGACGGTGATCACCCGCAAGGCCTATGGCGGGGCCTATGACGTGATGGCGTCGAAACATCTGCGCGGCGATTTCAACTATGCCTGGCCCACGGCGGAAATTGCAGTGATGGGGGCCAGAGGCGCCACCGAGATCATCCACCGCGCCGATCTGGGCGATGCCGACAAGATTGCCGCCCATGCCGCCGATTACGAGGAGCGGTTTGCCAACCCGTTCGTGGCCGCCGAACGCGGTTTCATTGATGAGGTGATCCAGCCGCGCAGCACCCGGCGCCGGATCTGCCGCGCCTTTGCGTCCTTGCGGGGCAAACAATTGCAGAATCCGTGGAAAAAGCACGATAACATTCCCCTTTGAGCTTTTTCCATGGGCAAACCCCGCCTGCGCTGCAAGATCGGCGTGGGCGGGGATACCCGAACCCTGATGAGGACAATGAATGCGTGAACGACCGGGCAGCGACATGGGATATGCAGGGCGCGGGGCCCCTGAGCCATTGGCGTGCGGCAGGCGAAAACCGCTGCCGGCGGTTGCGGGTATTGGCGCGCTCGCATTATTGGCCGGCTGTCGCGATGAGGGTTTTGCACTGCCATCGGGGCCGGAGGTCGAACTGGTCGAGATACTGACCGAGGCGCAGCCTTTTTCGCAGGAGGTCTGGCTGATCGTGCGGGTGTTGGCCCCGGGGATTGCCGAACAGGATATCAGCGTCGAGGCGCGCGCCGCTGATACTGATGCGCTTTGTGCCCAATGGGGGGTGCCTGCGGCCACAGATGCCGCGCAACCACCCGATCAGATCGTGGTCCAAATGATGAGTGAAACAGTGGAACGCGGCCGTGCGGCCCCCGGCGTGACCCAGGTTTTCGCCGGGTATCGGTTCGAAAACGGCATCTGTATATGGGAGGATTTCTGATGCACACACAATATGTTGCGAGGCGACGTTGCTGTGGATATCTTTCTGATGCAGCCAAGGCACAGAACATCGGCCCGCCATATTCGGGCTGCCCTGACGCCGCCGTTCCCGGTATCATTGCAGGTGGCCATATCTTTGTGGCCACACCCGGGACTCTGTCCGGCCTTCGGGCTGGCCAGAGCCGAAAAAACAGGAGAGCAGGATGTCATATCGCATCAAAGCGCTTCTGGCTTTGGGGCTTTTCGTCGGCGTTTCCGCCTGCGCATCGGTGCCGGAACCAGAAGAGATCATCATCATCGAGCCCGCGCCCATCATGGCCGAGCCGGAGTATAACAAATACTCCTGATGACGGGTTTGCCGGACGGGTCGCAAGGCCCGTCCGGGTTTCCGGGGTCCAGCCCCTGCCGGGGGCGGGCGCATGATCAAGCATCGCGGTTTTCCTTCGCGCCTGCCCGGCACCGATTTCCAGTTCACCATCCGACGTGACAACAAACAGGGGGCCACGCCGCTGGTTGCGCGCGAACGCTATGGCGACCGGCGCCCGGCCGACAGGCGCGCCGATGCGGGTTTTGTCGAGGCGCTGTGGCTGAATTTCGGCGATCAGCCTTTCATCCGCGGCAATCTCGATGCCGGGCGGCTGAGCTGGCTTTTGGGGCGCGAAGTGATCGCGCTGGGCGATCCCTTTGACCCGGAGGATTACGAGGCCCTGCTGCAGCTTGATGTGGCGCGCGCGCGGGCCTCGTTTCCCGATGCATTCAGCGGCAAGGGCATCTGGGGGGGCTCGGCGTGAACCTGCCTATGATCTTTGTAATTGCGCAGAAACGCGCCCAAAAATCGCGCGCCGGCGTTTGCGTCTTCTGTGCGTCATCGGCGCGTGCCAACGTCCCTGTGCCGACCCATGTCCCCAGCTTCAAACGGGTCGGTGGTAATGTGACGTGTTACCCTTCCCCTTCAAAACGGCCCGTCGGCAATGACGGCGGGCCGTCTTTTTTCGGTCCGGGTGCAGGTTGCCAAGAAAATGAACGGGAAGAGGCAGTATTATCATGTATAGAAACAAAACATTGGCGGTCAGCGTTCTGGCCCTGGCGCTGCTTTCGGGTTGCCTGGGAAACTCTGATCTGGACCGCGCCGCAATCGGTGCCGGCGTGGGCGCGGTGGGCGCGGCGGTTGTCGGCGGCAATGTGGCCGTTGGCGTCGGTATCGGAGCCCTTGCGGGCGCGGTATGCGACGATGTCGGGATCTGCAACTGATACCCGGAACAGATCTCGCCTGACCGGGCGAATTCACACTGCTTATGAAGGATCATTCCGGCGGATGCCGGGGTGGTCCTTTTTCGTTTCCGCCTAGCGCGTGTCAGCGCAAGGCCAGGTAAAGAAGGACGGGGGACCGATGTTCAAGAAACTGCTGATCGCCAATCGGGGCGAAATTGCCTGCCGCGTGATCAAGACCGCCCGCAGGATGGGCATTGCGACGGTGGCGATTCATTCCGATGCCGACCGCAACGCTTTGCATGTGAAAATGGCCGATGAGGCGGTGCGCATCGGCCCGGCCCCGGCCAACCAATCCTATATCGTGATCGACAAGGTGATGCAGGCGGTGCGCGCCACCGGTGCGCAGGCCGTGCATCCCGGATATGGGTTTTTGTCCGAGAACGCCAAATTCGCCGAGGCGTTGAGGGCCGAGGGCGTGGCTTTTGTCGGCCCGCCGGTGGGTGCCATTGAGGCGATGGGCGACAAGATCACCTCGAAAAAGATCGCGCAGGAAGCGGGGGTTTCGACCGTGCCCGGCTATATGGGGCTGATCGAGGATGCCGAGGATGCGGTGAAGATCTCGAACCAGGTTGGCTATCCGGTGATGATCAAGGCCAGCGCGGGCGGCGGCGGCAAGGGGATGCGGATCGCCTGGAATGACGAGGAGGCGCGCGAGGGGTTTCAATCGTCGAAAAACGAGGCCGCGAGCAGTTTTGGCGATGATCGCATTTTCATCGAGAAATTCATCACCCAGCCGCGCCATATCGAGATTCAGGTGCTGTGCGATACCCATGGCAACGGCATTTATCTGGGCGAGCGCGAATGCTCGATCCAGCGGCGCAATCAGAAAGTGGTGGAGGAGGCCCCTTCACCCTTCCTCGACGCCGCCACCCGCAAGGCAATGGGTGAACAGGCGGTGGCGCTGGCGCAGGCGGTCGATTACGCCAGCGCCGGCACCGTGGAATTCATCGTCGATGGCGCGCGCAATTTCTACTTTCTGGAAATGAACACCCGGCTTCAGGTCGAACATCCCGTGACCGAGCTGATCACCGGCATTGATCTGGTCGAACAGATGATCCGGGTGGCCAATGGCGCGCCGCTCTCGATCACGCAGGATGATGTGAAACTGACCGGAT
Organism: Alterinioella sp.; assembly: GCF_058343375.1. Lineage (NCBI taxonomy): Bacteria > Pseudomonadati > Pseudomonadota > Alphaproteobacteria > Rhodobacterales > Paracoccaceae > Alterinioella > Alterinioella sp. The sequence goes on along the minus strand of NZ_JBTUJH010000008.1, from coordinate 28,519 downwards.
GGGCGATTGAAAACCGGCTTTACGCCGAAGACCCCTATCGCGGGTTTCTGCCCTCGATCGGGCGTCTGACCCGCTATCGCCCGCCCGCCGAACAGGCTGCGGGCCCGTTGCTGGAAAATGGCAAATGGCAGGGTGATGCGGGTGCGGGGCCGGTGGCGATCCGCAATGATACCGGCGTCTATGAGGGCGGCGAGATCTCGATGTATTACGACCCGATGATTGCCAAGCTCTGCACCTGGGCCCCGACCAGGGGCGAGGCGATCGAGGCGATGCGCAACGCGCTGGATGCGTTCGAGGTTGAGGGCATCGGCCACAACCTGCCCTTTCTGGCGGCTGTCATGGATCACCCGGTTTTCATTGCGGGCGAAATGACCACCGCCTTTATCGAGGAACAATATCCCGACGGGTTCGACGGCGTGATGCCGGATCAGGCGGTGGCGCAGAAACTGGCCGCGGTGGCGGCGCATATGAAGATGCTGAAGGAGGTGCGGGCGGCGTCGATTTCGGGCGCGATGGCCAATCATCGTCGCCGCGTGGAACCCGATTGGGTGGCCTTTATCGGGCGCGAGGCGATTCCGGTTCATATCGAACATGTCGATGGCGGCACCGATGTGCGGATGCTGGACGGCACTCATTTCAAGGTGGTGTCCGACTGGACGCTCGGCGACACGGTGTTTCGTGGCACTGTCGGCGGCGCGCCGATGATCGTGAAGACCGAGTTCATCCGCGGCGGGGCAAGGCTGCGCTATCGCGGCACCGATGTGAAGGTCGGCGTGCGGACCCCGCGCCAGGCCGAGCTGATGGCATTGATGCCGGAAAAGCTGCCGCCCGATACGTCGAAATTGCTGCTATGCCCGATGCCGGGGCTGATCGTGAAGGTCAATGTCGAGGTCGGCCAGGAGGTGCAGGACGGTCAGGCGCTGTGTTCCATCGAGGCAATGAAGATGGAGAACATCCTGCGGGCCGAGAAAAAGGGCGTGATCGCCAGGATCAACGCCGGGGCCGGCGATAGCCTGGCGGTTGATGATGTGATCATGGAGTTCGAGTAGGCAATGGCGGGCGCGCCCCGGAGGGGGTTCACAGTGCCGGACCGGCGCGTCGGCCGCGACCCCGGCCTTTGCGCAAGGCGAGGGCGGGCAGGCGCGCGTTACTGGGTCAGGCCCAATTCCTCCAGCCTGAGCGGCAGGTTGTCGATGGCGCGGGTGATCTCGCGCACGTCCCATGCTGTCGGTTTTCTGAGCGCGACATTGCCGTCGCGTTGCAGGATCACCATGGAAAAGCCGCGCGGGCGCAGCGCCAGCCGGACGCTGGAACGGGCATCGGGATCGGCGTCCAGAATGACGATGACATCGCGTTCGATCAGCGGCTCGGGACGGGCCAGCAGCATGTCAAGCTGGTCCTGGAACCTTGGATCGCGCGGCGTATCAGCAAAGATGACGATCGGGCGTGACACCCAGAGATGGTCCTCCAGCGTGGTCTCGCTGGCGTCCAGCACGACAAGCGCCGGGGCCTCGGGTTCAGGCTCGGGCACAGGCCCGGGCTCGGGGGGGGTGGGCTCAATCATGGGCTCAATCGTGGTCTCCTGCGCGATGGCAGGTGTTCCAAGGCCAAGGGCCAGGATCAGGGTCAGGGTCAGGGCGCGGCGCATATGTCCTCCAATTCAGGAAGATATAGGCGCACCAGACGGAATTGCGAAGAGGTTTGCGGGGTTTATCGCATTTAGCGCCCCCCGTGCGCGGGATATGGAACAGACCCAAACCGGCCTGCAAGGGCCGAGGGCAGAGCGAAGACGCAAGAGGATAGGATGATGAGCGACAAGATCGACGCATGGGCCGCAATGGCCAAAAAGGAATTGCGGGGCCGCCCGCTGGACGATCTGACATGGGCGACGCTGGAGGATATAGCCGTCAAGCCGCTCTATACCGAGGCCGATACCGCCGATCTTGCCCATATGGGCACGATGCCGGGGGCCGAGCCGTTCACCCGCGGCGTCAAGGCCACGATGTATGCCGGGCGGCCCTGGACGATCCGGCAATATGCCGGGTTTTCGACCGCCGAGCAAAGCAATGCGTTTTATCGCAAGAACCTGGCCGCCGGGCAGCAGGGCGTTTCCGTTGCCTTCGATCTGGCCACCCATCGCGGCTATGACAGCGACCATCCGCGCGTTGAGGGCGATGTCGGCAAGGCCGGTGTCGCCATCGATTCCGTCGAGGATATGAAGATCCTGTTCGACGGTATCCCGCTGGACAGGGTTTCGGTGTCGATGACGATGAATGGCGCGGTGATTCCGATCCTGGCCAGCTTTATCGTGGCCGGTGAGGAACAGGGCCATGACAAGGCGCTGCTGGCGGGCACCATTCAGAATGACATTCTGAAGGAATTCATGGTCCGAAACACCTATATCTACCCGCCGGAACCCTCAATGCGGATCATCTCGGACATCATCCAATACACCTCGGCGGAGATGCCGAAATTCAACTCGATCAGCATTTCGGGCTATCACATGCAGGAGGCCGGCGCGAACCTGGTGCAGGAGCTGGCCTATACGCTGGCGGATGGGCGCGAATATGTGCGCGCGGCGATCACTGCGGGCATGGATGTGGATGCGTTTGCCGGGCGGCTCAGCTTCTTTTTCGCCACGGGGATGAATTTCTTCATGGAGGCGGCCAAATTGCGGGCCGCGCGGCTGTTGTGGCACCGGATCATGGAGGAGTTTGGCGCGCAGGATCCGCGCTCCAAGATGATGCGGACGCATTGCCAGACCTCGGGCGTGTCACTGCAGGAACAAGACCCCTATAACAACGTGATCCGCACCGCCTATGAGGCGATGAGCGCGGTTCTGGGCGGCACCCAATCGCTGCACACCAATGCGCTGGACGAGGCCATTGCCCTGCCGACCGAATTTTCCGCCCGCATCGCGCGCAACACGCAGCTGATCTTGCAGGAGGAAACCGGCATCACCAAGGTGGTCGATCCGCTGGCGGGGTCTTACTATGTCGAAAGCCTGACGGCGGAACTGGCCGACAAGGCCTGGGCGCTGATCGAAGAGGTCGAGGCGATGGGCGGCATGACCAAGGCGGTGGCCAGCGGCATGCCCAAGCTGCGCATCGAGGAATCGGCGGCCCGGCGGCAAGCCATGATCGACCGCGGCCAGGAAGTCGTGGTCGGGGTCAATAAATACCGGCTGGATCATCAGGACCCGATCGACATTCTGGATGTCGACAACATGGCCGTGCGCGCGGCGCAGGTCGCCCGTCTGGCGATGATCCGCGACAGCCGCGACGCGGTGGCCTGTGACGGTGCCCTCGCAAATCTGGAAGCCACCGCCAGGACAGGAACCGGAAACCTGTTGGCGGTGGCCATTGAGGCCGCGCGCGCGCGCGCAACAGTCGGAGAAATCAGCATGGCGATGGAAAAGGTATTCGGACGGCACCGGGCCGAGGTCAAGACGCTGGCGGGCGTCTATGGCGCGGCCTATGAGGGCGATGCGGGCTTTGCCGCCATTCAGGCCGATGTCGAGAAATTCGCCGAGGAAGAAGGCCGCCGCCCGCGCATGCTGGTCGTCAAGATGGGGCAGGACGGGCATGACCGGGGGGCCAAGGTGATTGCCACGGCATTTGCCGATATCGGCTTTGATGTCGATGTCGGGCCGCTGTTTCAAACGCCTGAGGAGGCGGCGCAGGATGCCATCGACAATGACGTCCATATCGTCGGCATCTCAAGCCAGGCGGCGGGGCACAAGACGCTGGCCCCCAAGCTGATCGCGGCGCTGCGGGCCGAAGGTGCCGGTGATATCATCGTGATTTGCGGCGGGGTCATTCCGCAGCAGGATTACGCATTCCTGAAAGAGGCGGGCGTCAAGGCGATCTTTGGGCCGGGCACCAATATTCCCGATGCGGCCAGGGATATCCTGGCATTGGTGCGCCAGGTTCGGGCCGAATGAGGGGCAATGCGTGGTCGGCGGCGGGCAATCCCCGCCGCCGTGGCCGCATGTTATTGCGCTGCTTCGGGCGCGGCCTCTGCCTCTGCCTCTGGGGCGCTGCGGCTGAACCGCAGGATGGTGAAACCGATCACGCCCGAAACCAGCGAGCCTGACAGCACGCCCACCCGCACCGCGTTCATCATTTCGGGATCGGCAAAGCTGAGCGAACCAATGAACAGCGACATGGTGAACCCGATACCTGCCAGGCAGGCCAGGCCATAGATATGGGCCCAGGTCACGCCATGCGGCAACTTGGCCAGACCCAGTTTGACGGCCAGCCATGTCATGCCGAAAACGCCGATCTGCTTGCCGACAACAAGCCCAAGCGCGATGCCAAGCGGCAGCGGGGCCATCAGATCGGCAAAGGACATGCCCTGAAGCGACACACCGGCATTGGCGAAGGCGAAAATGGGCACGATAAGGAACAGAACATAGGGGGCCAGCGCGTGTTCCAGCGCGTGCAGCGGCGACTTGCCCCACTTATCCGTCAGCGGAATGCAAAAGGCGGTGACCACACCGGCCAGCGTCGCGTGGACGCCCGATTTCAGCACCAGCACCCAAAGGATCACACCCAGCAACAGCGCCGGAGCGATCCGGTGCGCGCCTTTGAGGTTCAGCCAGATCAGACCGGCCAGCGGGGCAAGCCCCATGAGAAGGTAATTGACCTTGAGTTCGGCGGTATAGAAGAGCGCGATGATCACGATCGCCCCGAGGTCGTCCAATATCGCCAATGTCAGCAGAAAAACCTTGAGCGAGGTCGGCACCCGGCTGCCGACCAGCGCCAGCACGCCAAGCGCAAAGGCGATATCGGTAGCCGCCGGAATCGCCCATCCTCGGAGGGTTTCGGTATTGCCCCAGTTCAGCGCCACGAATATCAGCGCCGGAACCGCCATGCCGCCAACCGCCGCCAGACCCGGCAGGACAACATCGCGCGGGTTCTTCAGCTTGCCTTCCATGATCTCGCGCTTCAGTTCCAGCCCGATGAGAAAGAAAAACACCGCCATCAACCCGTCATTGATCCACAGGATCAGCGGTTTTTCGAGCCCGCTGCCATCCAGCGTCACGGCAAAGGGGATGTTGAGCAACCAGTCATAGCCCGGTTGCAGCGAGGAATTCGCGACCAGAAGGGCTGCGATGGCAGACAGGCCCAGAAGGATTCCGCCCGAGGCGTCATGAGAGAAAAATCGGTCAAGGGCGCGTAGAAGCATTGTCAATCCTGAGTTAAAGCCAAAGTTATGGACGGAGATGGGGCCTCGGCGGCATGAGTGAAAGTGTTTTATTCGGGTTTTGCCCTTTTCGGGCGCATTTTTTCGCCGCGGCATCGGATTTGTGTGTTTTGGAGGCAGCAGAGGCAGCACAGAGTCGGCGGTGGGGGCAGTTTGCCATCGCATCCGGGCGGTGGCTGCGAAAATGGTTTAGGGCTTGAACACGGGCGGCCAGCGGGCCAGCTTTGGGGCAGAGCAACACAAGGCGATGGGGCAGGGATTGACAACATGGCGCTTCCGGTAAAACAGCAATTCCTCTACTGGGCGGCGTTTTGCGCGGTTTTTCTGCTGCTGCTCTGGGGGCTTGGGCAGGTCTTGTTGCCCTTTATCGTGGGGGCCGCGATTGCCTATATCCTCGATCCGCTGGCCGACCGGCTGGAGGTTGCGGGCTTGTCGCGGGTCTGGGCCACGATCGTGATCTTTGCGCTGGCCATTCTGGTCGCGGTTCTGGCGCTGGTGCTGGTTTTGCCAATGCTGGTCAGCCAGATCATCGCGCTGGTGCAGGCGGCACCTGAATTTTATGACACCGCGCGGGCGCAGATCATCGCGCGGTTCCCCTCGGTGATCAACGAAGACAGCGCCGCGCGTCAGGTGATTGCCGATATTCTGGCCTCGGCGCAGGCGCAGGCGGGGTCTGTGGCCTCGCAGATCCTGACCTCGGCCGGGTCGGCGCTGAGCGGGATCGTGGTTCTGGTGATCTCGCCGGTGGTGGCGTTCTACCTGCTGCTGGACTGGGACCGGATGATTGCCCGCATCGACGATCTGTTGCCACGCGACCATGCGCCGGTGATCCGGCAACTGGCGGCGCAGATGGATGCCACATTGGCCAGTTTCGTGCGCGGGCAGGGCACGGTCTGCCTGATTCTGGGCGCGTTCTATGCCATCGCCCTGATGGCGGTGGGGCTTCAATTCGGGTTGGTGGTCGGGCTATTGGCCGGGCTGATTTCCTTTATTCCCTATATCGGCGCGCTGTTTGGCGGCATTCTGGCCATCGGTCTGGCGCTGTTTCAGTTCTGGGGCGAATGGTACTGGATCGCCGCCGTGGCCGGGATTTTCATGATCGGCCAGGCGGTGGAGGGAAATGTCCTGACCCCCAATCTGGTGGGCGGGTCCGTCGGGCTGCACCCGGTCTGGCTGCTGTTTGCGCTGGCCGCCTTCGGATCGGTCTTTGGCTTTGTCGGCATGCTGATTGCGGTGCCGGTTGCCGCCATCATCGGCGTGCTGATGCGCTATCTGAGCGACCAGTATCGGCAGGGTTTGCTTTACAAGGGGCTTGCAGGGCAGGCCGAAGATGACGACATCTGAGCCATGGCCGAACAACTGACCTTTGATTTGCCGATGCGCAATGCATTGGGGCGCGATGATTATTTCGTCTCGCCGGCCAATGGTGTGGCGGTTGCGGGCATTGATGGCTGGCGCGATTGGCCGCATGGCAAGATGGTGCTGGTCGGCCCCGATGGTGCGGGCAAGACCCATCTGGCGCATGTCTGGGCCGAGATGGCGGGTGCACCGGTGATATGTGCGGCTGATCTGGAGGGGCTGGAGCTTGAGGGTATCGGCCCCGGTCTGGTCGTGGAAGATGCCGACAGGGGGTTGAGCGACGCTCAGGAAACGGCCCTGTTTCATCTGCATAACGCGCTGGATGGCAAGGGTGGCGCATTGCTGCTGACCGCGCGGCTGGATCCGGCCCGCTGGCCGCTGCGCCTGCCCGATCTGCACAGCCGGGTGCAGCAGGCGGGGGTTCTGAAACTGGGCCCGCCCGATGATGCGCTGCTGGCGGCGCTGCTGGTCAAGCTGGCCACTGATCGGCAAATTCAACTGGATCCGGGAATGATCACCTATGCGCTGCTTAGAATGGAACGCTCCTTTGCCGCCGCGCAGGCATTGATCGCCGAGATCGACACCCGCAGCCTGCGCGACAAAACGCGCCCCGGCAAGGCGATGGTCCGGGCGATACTTGCGCAGGGGAGCAAATGAATGGCACGCTCTTGCCAGCGCCACCATTTTCCGGGTCTCATATGAACAACGCCGATTTCCTGACCGCCCCCTTGCCCGAACCCATCGACCTGCCCGAGGCGCAGACCTCGGGGCCGGAGCGGTTTTTCAACCGGGAGCTGAGCTGGCTGGCCTTCAACTGGCGCGTGCTGGAGGAGGCCGAGAACACCCGCGTGCCGCTGCTGGAACGGCTCCGGTTCATTTCGATTTCGGCGGCGAACCTTGATGAGTTCTACACCGTGCGTGTGGCGGGATTGCGGGAATTGGTGGTCGAGGGCAACGCGACCCCGTCTGATGATGGCCGCACGCCGGTCGAACAGCTGCGCCTGATCAATGCCGATGCCCGCAACCTGATGCGCGCGCAGCAGGAGGCCTGGAGCACGCTGCGCGACGCGCTGGAGGCCGAAGGCATCTCCGTCGTGACCCGCAAGGCCCTGACCGATGCCGACAAATCCGCCCTGAACGATTATTTCCTGGCCAATGTGTTTCCGGTCCTGTCACCGCTGGCGATTGACCCGGCGCATCCGTTTCCGTTCATTCCGAACGAAGGCATTTCGCTGGCGCTGCAAATGAAGCGGATCAGGGATGGTCGGCCGTTGCAGGCCCTGTTGCCGATCCCGGCGCAGATCGACCGTTTCGTGAAACTGCCGGCCCCGCAGGGTGAAACCCGGGTGCTGCCGCTGGAAGAATTGCTGCTGCTCCATATCACGGCGCTGTTTCCGGGCTACAAGCTGATCGGAACCTGCACCTTCCGGGTGCTGCGCGACAGCGATCTGGAGGTCGAGGAAGAGGCCGAAGATCTGGTGCGCGAATTTGAAACCGCCCTGAAACGCCGCCGCCGCGGCCATGTCGTGCGCTTGCAGGTCTCGACCGGTGCGCCCGAAGCGCTGAAGCGCCAGATCATCGAGCATCTGCATGTGGTCGGCGATGAAGTGGTTGAAGTGCGCGGCATGATCGGCCTGGCGCGCCTCAAGGAGCTGGTTCCGGGTGACCGGCCCGATCTGCTATGGCCAAACTTCACCCCGCGTGTGCCGGAACGGGTGCAGGATCACGAAGGCAACATGTTCAACGCGATCCGGCAAAAGGACATGCTGCTGCACCACCCCTATGAGACCTTCGACATGGTGGTCCGCTTTCTGGCGCAGGCGGCGCGCGACCCCAATGTGGTGGCGATCAAGCAGACGCTGTATCGCACCTCGAATGAAAGCCCGATTGTCGAGGCGCTGTGTGAGGCCGCTGAAAGCGGCAAATCCGTCACCGCATTGGTGGAGCTGAAAGCGCGCTTCGATGAGGCCGCGAATATCCGCCAGTCGCGCAAGCTGGAGCGCGCGGGCGCGCATGTGGTTTATGGCTTCATCAACTATAAAACCCATGCCAAGATCAGCGCCGTGGTGCGGCGCGAAGGCGACCGGCTGGTCACCTATACCCATTTCGGCACCGGCAATTACCATCCCATCACGGCCCGGATCTATACCGATCTGAGCCTGTTTACCTGCGATGACGCGCTTGGCCGCGATGCCACCAAAGTGTTCAACTATATTGGCGGCTATGCGGAACCCGAGGGGCTGGAAAACCTCTCCATTTCGCCGATATCGCTGAAATCGACCATTCTCGACAGTCTCAAGGCCGAGGCCGAACATGCCCGCGCCGGGCGCCCGGCGATGGTCTGGGTCAAGCTCAATTCGCTGATCGAATCCGATGTGATCGACGCGCTTTATGCGGCCAGCCAGGCGGGGGTAAGGATTGATCTGGTGATCCGCGGCATCTGCGGGCTCAGGCCCGGGGTCCGGGGCCTGTCGGAAAATATCCGGGTGAAATCGGTGGTGGGGCGGTTTCTGGAACATTCGCGCATCGTCTGTTTCGGCAATGGCCATGGGCTGCCGGCGAAAAAGGCGCGGGTCTATATCAGTTCCGCCGACTGGATGGGCCGCAACCTCAACCGCCGCGTCGAAACGCTGGTCGAATGCACCAATCCGACGGTCAAGGCGCAGATCGTCAGCCAGATCATGGCCGCCAACCTGGCCGATGTGGCGCAATCCTGGGTGTTGCAGCCCGATGGCAGTTTTCTCAGGCCGAACCTTGATGAAATCGACAAGCCGTTTTCCTGCCACCGGTTTTTCATGCAGAACCCGTCGCTTTCGGGGCGCGGGTCGGCGGGGGCCAAGGATGTGCCCGACCTGACCCATAGCCATGATTGACGTGGCCGTATCGGGCATGCCATGAGCGGTGCCATGAGCGTTCAGGCTGACCCACAGGTTGCACAGAGTCCCGATGGCGGGCTGTTTACCCGGCCGCTGTTCCAGGAACCTGACGCGCATGGGCTGGCGCGGGTGGGCGTAATCGATATCGGCTCGAACTCGGTCCGAATGGTGGTGTTCGATGGTGCCGCGCGCTCTCCGGCCTATTTCTACAACGAAAAAATCCTCTGCGGGCTTGGGGCCGGTCTTGTCGAAACCGGGCGTCTTTCGGCCACCGGACGGGCGCGGGCGCTGTCGGCGCTGAAACGCTTTGCGGCGCTTGCCGCCGGGATGGATGTTTCGGCGCTGGTGACAGTGGCCACAGCCGCCATGCGTGAGGCCGAGGATGGCGCGGAATTCACCGCCGAGGCCGAGGCCGCGACGGGGCTGACCGTCCATGTTGTCAGTGGCCGCGAAGAGGCGCGCCTGTCGGCGCAGGGCGTGCTGTTGGGCTGGCCCGGTGCGCAGGGCATGGTCTGCGATATCGGCGGATCATCAATGGAACTGTCCGAGCTTCTGGGCGGTGGATTGGTCGGGCGCTGCGAAACCTCGGATCTGGGGCCGCTCAAATTACAGGGCATCAAGGGCGGCAAAAAAGCCATCCGGGCCCATATCGCCGCCACCATCGCAGGGCTTCGGGCCAAATTTCCCGATCAGCCCAAGCGGCTGTTTCTGGTCGGCGGCTCGTGGCGCGCGATTGCCCGGATCGACATGGAGCGCACCGGCTACCCTTTGCGGGTGCTGCATGAATACCGGATGCGCCGCAAGGATGTGCGCGCCACGCTGGATTATATCGCCAGGGCCGATCTTGAGGAGCTGCGCTCGCGCACCGGCACCAGCGCGGAACGGATGCAGCTGGTGCCGCTGGCGGCGATGGTGCTGAAGGAACTGGTGAAGCAGTTCAAGCCCGAGGAAATCGCCTTGTCGGCCTATGGAATCCGCGAGGGGCTGCTCTATGAGCAGATGTCGGATGCGCAGCGCCAGCGCGATCCGCTGATCGAGGCCGCCTATCAGATGGAGGAGGCCAATGCCCGGATGCCGCAATTTGGCCGGGTGCTGTATAAATTCATCGAACCGCTCTTTGGGTCGGTCAGGCCGATGCGCAAACGGGTGATGCGTGCGGCCTGTCTGCTGCATGATGTCAGTTGGCGCGCGCATCCCGATTACCGCGCCGAGGTCTGTTTTGACAATGCCACCCGCGCCAATCTGGGCGGGCTGACACATCAGGACCGGGTCTATCTGGGGCTGGCGCTGCTGCACCGGTATAAATCCACCCGCCGGGGCACGAAATTTGATCCGCTGATGGCGCTTCTGCCCGAAGCCGATATCCGGCAGGCCGAAATTCTGGGCCGCGCGATGCGGTTCGGGGCCATGTTCACGCTGCAACGCCCGTCCGATCATGGCAAGCTGCGGCTCTATCCGAAAAAGCGCATTCTGGAACTGACATTGAAATCGGCCACCGGGCGCGATCTGTTCGGCGAGGTTGCGCAATCGCGGTTCGAGGCGCTGGCCGCCTCCATCGGGGCCACGCCCGTGGTCAAGCACAGAGGCCGCTAAGGCGCGCTGCTTCAAAGGGCAATTGCCTGCGCCCGGGCTTTGGCATAAGCCTTGCCTCGACCCGAAGCCCAAAAAAAGAGTGCCCATCCGATGCGCCTGTCCCGTTATTTCCTGCCCGTCCTGAAAGAAACCCCCGCTGAAGCCCAGATCGTCAGCCACCGGCTGATGCTGCGCGCGGGCATGATCAAGCAGGCCAGCGCGGGCATTTATTCCTGGCTGCCGCTTGGCCTCAAGGTGCTGCGCCGGATTGAACAGATCGTGCATGAGGAACAGGCGCGCGCGGGCCATTTGCCGATGCTGATGCCGACCATCCAATCGGCGGATCTGTGGCGCGAAAGCGGGCGTTTTGACGATTACGGCGAGGAAATGCTGCGCATCAAGGACCGCCACGGGCGCGATATGCTGTTCACGCCGACCGCCGAGGAGCTGATCACCGATATTTTCCGCGCCCATGTCTCCAGCTACAAGGATCTGCCGCTGACGCTGTATCAGATCCAGTGGAAATTTCGCGATGAGATCCGGCCACGGTTTGGCGTCATGCGGGGGCGCGAGTTTCTGATGAAGGACGGCTATAATTTCGACCTGACCAAGGAAGACGCGCTGCACGCCTATAACCGCCATCTGGTCAGCTATCTGCGCAGCTACGAACGCATGGGGCTTCAGGCGATCCCGATGCGCGCCGATAGCGGGCCGATCGGCGGCGATGACAGCCATGAGTTTCTGGTGCTGGCCGATACCGGCGAAAGCGAAGTGTTCTATGACAGTGACATTACCGATCTGAAATTCGGCGAGCGCGAGATTGATTTCGATGATGTCGCGCAATGTCAGGCGGTTCTGGAGGAATTCACCAGCCGCTATGCCCGCACCGACGAGACCCATGACGCGGAGCTGTTCAACGCTATCCCTGAAGAACGCCGCCGCGTGGCGCGGGGTATCGAGGTGGGCCAGATCTTCTATTTCGGCACCAAATATTCCGAGGCCCTGGGGGCCATGGTGCAGACCGGGGATGGCGACAAGGTGGCGGTGCATATGGGCAGCCACGGCATTGGCGTTTCCCGTCTGGTGGGCGCGATCATCGAGGCCAGCCATGACGATAATGGCATCATCTGGCCCGAGGGTGTGACGCCGTTCCATTGCGGCATTGTCAATCTGCGTCAGGGCGACGCGGGCACGGACGGGGCCTGCGACGCGCTGTATGGCGCGCTCAAATCCGCCGGGCTGGATCCGCTTTATGATGACCGCAAGGAACGCGCGGGCGGCAAGTTTGCCACCATGGATCTGATCGGCCTGCCCTGGCGCATCACCGTCGGGCCGCGCGGCTTGAAAAACGGCGTTGTCGAGCTGACCAGCCGCCGGACCGGCGAAAGCGTGGAAATGACGCCGGAGGATGCGGTGAAGAAAGTGGTCGATATCTACGCGCCGCACCACCCCCATATCGCCGCAATGACCGAGCCGATGGCCAATCGCAGTTTCCACACCTGGATCTGAGACCACGCGCTTTCCTGATCGCGAATGGCCATCCGCATCTGGCGCTCAACAGGGCGGGTAATCTGTGCTATATTGCGCCAAACGGCATGAAAAAAGCTGAGCAGGTCATGAAAATTCTGGTGATGGTGGCAGGGATTGCGGGTGCCACGACGCTGGCGCAGTTCCCTGAGGCGTCCACCCAATATGTGCAGCGTCTGGCAGGCGCAGTTGATGAATTGTCAGTTGTGGTTGCCGATTTCGACCGCTCCGCCGAGGCGGCGGGGCTGACCCGCTATCAGGCGCTGGACGAGCTGACCGGCACTGCCTTTTTGAATGCGCGCAATGCCGACATGACCCGGACCCTGACCCGCTATGAGGCGCTGAGCGCCGATCTGGTGCAATTGCGCGCCGCCGGGCCGGTGCAGCGGCTGTTTCTGGCCCCCGGCCGGTTTGATCCCGAGATCGGGTTGCGCACCTATCAGGATTTTCAGCCGGCATTGCCGATGACGGTTTCGGGCTTGAGTTTCGCCGCGATCGGGTTTCTGGCGGGCAGTGCCCTGTTTGCGCTGCTGTCGGGGCTGGTGGCGCGGCTGTGGCGCAGATCGTCTGCGGCCTGACCGGCAATGGCGAACCACCCTAACCCCCGGCATATTTGCGCTGCCATATGCGGGGTGGGATGCGGTTATTTCTGATCACGGCAGGCCTGTCTGCGCGGCAAGCGCGCGGGCTGGTATCGCGCGCTCAGATCGCGGTTTCCGCCACTGCCGGCATCGGATAGAGTCCGCGCAAGCGCCCCCAAGCGGTGCAGAAATCAGGAGCAGCCATGCCATCCGCGCCCAGACCCTTTGCCCGGTTCGAGTTCCTTATCGCCTGGCGTTACCTGCGCGCCAAACGCGCCGAGGGCGGCGTCAGCGTGATGACCTGGATCAGCTTTCTGGGCATCATGCTGGCGGTGATGGCGCTGATTGCCACGCTGGCGGTGCGGGCCGGGTTTCGCCATGAATTCGTCGGCACCATTCTGGGGGCCAACCCGCATGCCAGCATCATTCCGCTGGCGCGTGAGGATGAGAATGGTCGCCTGCTGCGCGTGCTGCCCGATTATGACGCGGTGGCCGCCCGTCTGCGCGAGGTTCCCGGTGTCACGCGCGCCTTTGCGATCATCAAGGGGCAGGTCATGGCGGCGGGGCAGGGGGCCAATGCCGGCGTCGAGGTGATCGGCATCACGGCGGCCGATCTGGCCCAGATCCCGCTGGTGGCGCAGCCCGAAATGGCGCAGGGCGACCTGGCGAATTTCGAGGAGGGCATTGCCATCGGCATCGGCGTGGCGCGCAGCCTCAATGTCGGTGTCGGCGACAGGATCAGGCTGATCTCGCCCGATGGGGCGCGCACCGCCTTTGGCACCAGCCCGCGCATTTCCGCCTATGAGGTCACCTATATCTTTCAGGTCGGGCGCTTTGACATCGACCGGGTGCGCGTCTACCTGCCGTTCAATGAGGCGCAGATCTATTTCAACCGCGATGGTGTGGCCGACGAGATCGAGGTTGCCGTGGCCGACCCCGAGGCGGTGCAGGCCATGGTTCTGCCGCTGGCGCGTGCGGCGCAGGCCGATGCCATCGTCTGGACCTGGCGCGACAGTTCCGGGGCCTTTCTGCGGGCGCTGCAGATGGAGGATAATGTGATGTTCATCATCCTTTCGATCCTGGTGCTGGTCGCCACGATGAATATCGTTTCCGGCCTGATCATGCTGGTGAAAAACAAAAGCCGCGATATCGGTATCTTGCGGACCATGGGGCTCAGCGAAGGCTCGATCCTGCGGATCTTCTTTATCTGCGGGGCCTCGATCGGGGTGGCGGGCACGCTGGCGGGGGTTGCCATTGGCGTCGCCTTCGCGGTCTGGATCGACCCGATCTTTGCCTTTGTGAACTGGATGGCGGGCGGCGGTGTCTGGGATCCATCGGTGCGGTTCCTGTCGACCCTGCCGGCGCGGCTGGAATGGGGCGATGTTCTGTCGGCGGTGGCGCTGTCGCTTGGGCTGTCCTTCACCATCACCTTCATTCCGGCGCGCCGCGCGGCCCGGATGAACCCGGTCGAGGCGCTGCGCTATGAATGATCCGGTCTTGCGCCTGGACGGCATCGAAAAAGGCTACAAGCTGGGCCAACCCGGCGAAATACGGGTGCTGCGCGGGGCCTCGGCCAGCATTGCGGCGGGCGAAATCGTGGCGCTGGTGGCCCCCTCGGGTGCCGGCAAATCGACGCTGCTGCATATTGCCGGGCTGTTGGATACGCCCGATGCGGGAATTGTCGAAATCACCGGCCAGCGGTTGGACAAGGCCCGCGACCGGGCCCGCACGACCGCGCGCCGCCAGCAGATCGGCTTTGTCTATCAGTTCCACCATTTACTGCCCGAGTTTACCGCCGCCGAAAACATCGTGCTGCCGCAACTGGCCAACGGGATTGCCGTCGGGCCTGCGATGGGCCGGGCGCTGGAGCTTCTGGGTCAGGTCGGGCTTGGCGACAGGTCGGATCACCGCCCCTCGGCGCTGTCGGGCGGCGAACAGCAGCGGGTGGCGTTTTGCCGGGCGCTGGCCAATGCGCCGAGGCTTCTGCTGGCCGATGAACCCACCGGAAACCTTGATCCCGGCACTTCCGATCAGGTCTTTGAGGGGTTGATCGCGCTGGTCCGCGAGACCGGCATGGCGGCGCTGATCGCGACCCATAACCTTGCCCTGGCGGCCCGGATGGATCGTGTTTTGCGGCTGGATCAGGGCGTGCTGAAAGACGGGTTGGCCTAACCCGCCCTGGCCCTGGCCTTGGCGTTGCTGTGGCCATCGAACCAATCGGTGATGGCGTCGATACACGGGGTTCGCAGATCAGGCACCTCCATCAGCACTTCATGGCGCGCCTGTTCCACCACCTCGAGCCGTCCATTGGGCCAGTTGGCCATGCGGTCATGGACCGCCGAGGGTTCGACAATCTCTTCTTCGGTGCCCAGAAAAGTCAGGATGGGAATGTCCAGCGGGTCCATCTTCAGCAATGCGCCGGTTTCTTCCAATGCCGCATGAACCCAGGTGATCGACGGTCCGCCAAGGGCCAGTTCGGGATGCCGGGCGACCTGGGATTCCATATAGTCAAACTGGCTGCGGTCATGCGTCAGCGGGTTGTCCTCGAACACCATCGGGGCCGCCGGGCC
This sequence comes from Alterinioella sp., assembly GCF_058343375.1. Lineage (NCBI taxonomy): Bacteria > Pseudomonadati > Pseudomonadota > Alphaproteobacteria > Rhodobacterales > Paracoccaceae > Alterinioella > Alterinioella sp. The sequence continues at coordinate 12,826 of NZ_JBTUJH010000008.1, read as the reverse complement.
GGTCGTTGGTGCGAAATTCTTGTCCAGACCCAAGGGTTTGGACAGGCCCAGAACGATGCCGGAAATGGCGCGCAGAAACCCGGTCATGCGGATGCCCCACATCGGCGAGGTGAACACCACGGCGCAGGCCGGCAGCCCGTCATAAAGCGCGCGCAGACCGATGGCACCGCCCATCGAATGGCCGATCAGGAAACAGGGTTTTTTCAGATCGAGATTGCGCAGCGCCTGACGCAGGGCGGCCACATCCTCGCGGTATTCGTCAAAGCTGGTGACATGGCCCATATCGGGGCGATGCGCCGGGCGGTCGGACAGGCCCTGACCGCGCCAGTCAACCGCGACCATGCCATAACCGCGCGCCGCAAATTCCGTGGCAACGCGGCCATATTTTTCGATATATTCGGTGCGGCCCGGAAACATCAGGATGGTGCCCTTGGCCCCCTCGGGCCAGACACCCACCCGGATGCGGGTTTCATCACCGGCGTGCAGCCAATAGGCCCGCCCGCCTTGGGGCCCCTCGGCGATGTCCGAAAGAAACGGTGCCGGTTCCATCGCGCTTACCCCAGAAGGCTGCCAAGCCGCATCGCCGTGCCCATGTCGCCATCCAGCTTCAGCCGCCCGCCCATAAAGGCCGATGTCGGGTTCAGGGCACCCGAAAGGATCTCCTGAAAGGTGTCGGCATCTGCGGTCAGGGTGACATCGGTTTCTTCATCGGCGCTGCCGGCACGCACGCCTGATCCGTCGATCAGGATGGCCCCTTCGCCTTCGATGTCGAATTTCGCGGTCCCGTCGAACCCGTCGCCAAGTTTTTCCTGCAAAGCCGCGATGCCGGCGGTGACGATATCACTCATGATTTTTTGGTCCTTTTGCGCTTGGGCACCGGAAAGGGCTGGAATGATCGGTGCCAGATGTTAAATTCAATCTGGAACATGATGATTAAGCCTTCAATATACAATGTTATCGTGGCGGCAGCTATTGCGCTTTGGGCCGCAGGGGTGCCTGTCGCTGCACAGACCGACCGGCTGGATGGTCTGTTTGACAGCCTGCGCGACCCCGGAACCACCGATTGGCGGCGCGTCGAGGATGAAATTGAACGCCGCATGTCGATGTCCGGCTCGGCGTCGGCCGATCTGTTGCTCAGGCGCGGCATAGCGGCGCTGGAGGCGCAGGATTACACGGCCGCAATCGACCATCTGACCGCGCTGGTCGATCACGCACCGGAATTTGCCGAAGGTTGGAACAACCGCGCATCGGCCTATTTTCTGGCCGGGCTTTACGGCCCGGCGATGGAGGATCTGGCCCGGGTTCTGGTGTTGGAGCCGCGCCATTTCGGGGCGCTGAGCGGAATGGGCATTATTTTCGAGCAAACCAACCAGCCGCTGCGCGCGCTGGCCGCCTTTCGCGCCGCCGCCGCCATTCATCCGCAAAACCCTGAGATTCTGGCCGCAATCCTGCGTCTGGAACGGGCCACCGAAGGCACGGCGCTTTAACGCGGCATTGCCGGAACTCGAAAAAAGTCCACGAAGGGTAGGATCATGCAACGCCAAGGGCGTATCGCGGCCGTTCTGGGGCCGACCAATACCGGCAAGACGCATTACGCGATTGAACGGATGCTGGCCCATCGCACCGGCATTATCGGCCTGCCGCTGCGCCTGCTGGCGCGCGAGGTCTTTGACCGGATCGTTGCAATGCGCGGGCCCCGCGTCGTGGCGTTGATCACCGGCGAGGAACGTATCGTTCCCGACAGCGCGCAATATTGGGTCTGCACGGTCGAGGCGATGCCGCCCGGCATGGGCTGCGATTTTCTGGCCATAGATGAGATCCAGCTTTGCGCCGATGCCGAACGCGGCCATGTCTTCACCCAACGGCTGCTGCATGCGCGCGGCTTGCATGAAACCTTGTTTCTGGGCTCGGATACCATGCGCAGCGCCATTGCGGCGCTGGTGCCTTGGGTGCAGTTCATGCGCCGCGAAAGGTTCTCGGAGCTGAGCTATACCGGCTCGAAAAAGATCAGCCGCATGGTGCCGCGATCGGCCATTGTCGGGTTCTCGGTCGAAAACGTCTATGCCATCGCGGAACTTCTGCGCCGTCAGCGTGGCGGGGCCGCCGTGGTGATGGGCGCGCTCAGCCCCCGCACCCGCAACGCGCAGGTGGAGCTGTATCAGAATGGCGATGTCGATTTTCTGGTCGCGACCGATGCCATCGGCATGGGGCTGAATCTGGATATCCGGCATGTGGCCTTTTCCGGATTGCGCAAGTTTGACGGGCGCAAGATGCGGATGCTTGCCCCGAATGAGCTGGCCCAGATCGCCGGCCGCGCAGGGCGCTACACTGAACCCGGCACATTTGGCGTGACCGGTGAGGCCCCGCCATTGGCACCAGAGTTGGTGAGCGCCATCACCAGCCACGCCTTTCGCCCGGTGAAAAAGCTGCATTGGCGCAACGCACGGCTGGAATTCGGCTCGGTCGGGCACCTTGTCGCCAGCCTTGAAGCCCCGACCAGCGATGAATGGCTGACCCGCGCGCGGGAGGCTGACGATCTGGTGGCGCTGAAAGCAATTGCGGCCCTGCCCGAGATGGCGGCGCGTCTGACACAGCCGGGGGATGTGAAATTATTGTGGGATATCTGCTGCATACCTGATTTCAGGGGCATCAGCCACATTGAACATGCGGCGCTGCTGGCGCGCATTTTCGCCTATCTGCAGGATCTGAACCGGGTGCCCGATGATTGGTTGGCGGCCCAGGTCAATCGGCTGGACAGGACAGATGGCGACATTGACACGTTGTCGAAACGTTTGGCCTATATCCGAACATGGACCTATGTGGCGCAACGCAAAGCCTGGGTCGATGACGAAACCCATTGGCGCGAGGCGACGCGTGCCGTAGAAGACCGCCTGTCGGATGCTCTGCACGAACGTCTGACCCAGAGATTTGTTGACCGGCGCACATCGGTGCTGTTGCGCCGGTTGAAACAGAAGGAGGGCCTTGTGGCCGACGTGAATGACAAAGGTGAAGTAACGGTCGAAGGCGAATTCGTCGGCCGTCTGGAAGGGTTCCGGTTCCGGCAGGATGCATCCGCCAGCCCCGATGCGGCCAGGACGCTGCGCCAAGTGGCGGTAGCGGCGCTTGCGCCAGAGCTGCATCTGCGGGCGGATCGGTTCTATAACGCGCCCGATACCGAGTTTGACTATACCGAACAGGGTGGTCTGATGTGGGGCGATCAGGCGATCGGCAAGCTGGTAAAAGGCACCGAGCCGCTGAAACCCGTGGCCGAAGCCTTTGTCGATGACGAGGCGGGCGCGGAGGTGATTCAGAAAGTCCAGCGCCGGTTGCAGCATTTCATCGACCGCAAGATCGCGACCCTGTTCGAGCCGCTGCTGGCGATGTCGCGCGACGAGGCCATCACCGGCCTGGCGCGTGGTTTTGCCTTTCAGCTGGTCGAAGCGCTTGGCGTCTTGCCGCGCGCCCCGGTGGCTGATGATGTGAAGGCGCTGGATCAGGAGGCGCGCGGGTTGTTGCGCAAACATGGCGTGCGCTTTGGTCAGTTCACCATTTTCCAGCAGCTTTTGCTGAAACCGGCCCCGACGCGGCTCAGGCTTGTGCTTTGGGGTCTGGCCAATGGCGATGCGGAATTTGCCGAAAGCCCGCCGCCGGGTCTGGTCACCATTCCCGCCGTCGAAGGCGCGGCGCAGGCGTTCTATACCAATGCCGGTTACCGGCTGGCCGGCAGCCGCGCCATCCGCATCGACATGCTGGAACGTCTGGCCGATATGCTGCGCCAGCAAGATACCCGGGCCGGGTTCGAGGCGAATGCCGACATGCTGTCGATTACCGGCATGACGCTGGAACAATTCGCTGATCTGATGACCGGGCTTGGCTATGCCGCCGAAAAGGGCGAACGCGTCAAGGTCAAAGCCGCAAGCGACGATCCCAAGCCGGCCGCGGACCCGCCTGTGGAAGTGCCGGGGGACGCGCCCGGAGAAACCCCCGAGACCCCGCCGCAGGAAACCCCGGTCGAAACCCCGGTTGAAACACCGGTGGAGACTCCGACCGAACTGCCCCCTTCTGAAACCCCGACCGAAATACCGGACATGCAGGCCGAGCCACCCGTCGAGGCACCGGCCATGCAGGCCGAGGCACCCGTCGAGGCCCCTGAGATGGAGGTTTTCTACACCTTTTCCTGGGCTCCGCGCCGGCGCCAGGGCCAGCAAGACAGCCGCCCCGGCAGCGACCGCAAACAGCGCGCCAAACCGCGCGGCAAGGGCAAACCGGGTGCCAAGACCCATGCCAAGACCCATGCCAGGACCCCGCCGGGCGACAAGCCCAGGACCTATGCGGCAAAGCCCAAGCGGCATGAAAAGCCGATCGACCCGGACAACCCGTTCGCGCAGGCCCTTATGGGCCTCAAGAGCAGCAACTGACGGACGCGCCGAACCCCACGCTGCGGCTGGATAAATGGCTGTGGCAGGCGCGGTTTTTCAAAACCCGCACCCTGGCGGCCAGGACGGTTTCGGGCGGCCATGTGCGGGTGAATGGCACCAAGGTTCACAAACCCGCGGCATCGGTCGGCCCCGGCGATGTCCTGACCTTTCTGCAAGCGCGCGACATTCGCGTGGTGCGGGTTGTGGCGCTTGGGCAGCGGCGCGGCCCGGCCGCGCAGGCGCAGGCGCTTTACGAGGATCTGACACCGGAAAAACCGGCCGCCCCCCGCAACCCGTCCTATGATGGAAAGGGCCGCCCCTCGGGTCGGGATCGTCGGGCGCTCGGATCTTTACGTCGCAGGCCGCTTGAATGATCCGGCAGAGCGGTCTAAATCCGGCTTGAGATCTGAACTGGATACGCCATGACCTACGCCGTGCTCGATAACTGCATCAACTGCAAATACACCGATTGCGTCGAGGTATGCCCGGTGGATTGTTTCTATGAGGGCGAAAACTTTCTGGTCATCCATCCCGATGAATGTATCGACTGCGGCGTTTGCGAACCCGAATGCCCCGCCGATGCGATCCGCCCGGACACCGAGCCGGATATGGAAAAATGGGTCGAGATCAACCGGAAATATTCAGAGCTGTGGCCGGTCATCGTGTCGAAAAAAGACCCGCTGCCCACCGCAGAGGAATTTGACGGCAAGCCGGACAAGCTGCCGTTTCTGTCCGAAAAGCCCGGCGAAGGCGGGTAAGCGATTCGGACCTATTTTGATGTTTCGCAGTCGCCAAATACGATGATGCAACTGCGGCAAAGTGCTGTAAAAACAGGGCTTTTGGGTTGAAATCACAGCGTCTGCTTTGAATATGCCGATTTTTGTGCTATATATCCCCTACATACACAGTCTGTGAAAGTTATCCACGCGGGCCGCCAGCCGCGCATAAAATCAACATCAATTCACCTCGTTGAGGAAAGTGCGTCTTTCCCCGTGGTGTTCTTGTCGCCTGAGCCCCGGGGCCAAAGAGGAAATACCATAATGAGCAAATCGCGCAAACAAGATTTCAGCCCCGATGAATATGTCGTCTATCCCGCGCATGGCGTGGGACAGATCGTGTCGATCGAAGAACAGGAGATCGCCGGGCTGGTTCTTGAGCTGTTTGTGATCTCGTTCGAAAAGGACAAGATGACCCTGCGGGTGCCGACCGCGAAGGCGACCGCGGTGGGCATGCGCTCGCTTTCCAGCCCCGATGTCGTGAAACGCGCGCTCGATACGCTGAAAGGCAAGGCCCGCGTCAAACGCGCCATGTGGTCGCGCCGGGCGCAGGAATATGAACAGAAGATCAATTCCGGTGATCTCATTGCCATCGCCGAAGTCGTGCGCGATCTGCACCGTGGCGATGATCAGCGTGAGCAGAGCTATTCCGAGCGTCAGCTTTATGAGGCGGCGCTGGAGCGTCTGACCCGCGAATTGGCCGCCGTCAATGACATGGATGAGGTCGGTGCGCAGAAACGTATCGGTGATGTCCTGACCGCCCGCGCGGCAGCCTGAGCGAACCAAGGCACGCATTGCCCCGTCGCAGGATCTGCGGCGGGGCTTTTTCATGTCAGATAGGCCGCCAGAACCGCCAGGGTGGCAATCTCGGAAATCTGCTGTGACGCGCCCAGAATATCGCCGGTCTGGCCGCCGATCTTGGCCTGCGCGAAACCCGCAAGTCCCAGGGTCAGGCCAAGCGCCAGCGCCAGCGCCCAGATCGCGGCACCACCACTGAGGATCAGCGCCAGCGCCAGTGCCAGCGCCCCTGCGATGAACGCGGCGCTGAGCGGCGGTCGCCCAAGCTTGCGCGCCAGCCCGCCGGGCCGGGCCGGTTCCATCAGCGCCATCATGAAGATCATCGGAACCCGTGACATCATCGCCGCCGCGATCAACGGGGCCAGGACTGCCCCCGATGTGATCAGCCCCACGATAAGCGACCAGCGCGCCAACAGCGCCAGCATCAGCGCGATGACACCGTAAGCACCGATGCGGCTGTCTTTCATGATCTCCAGCCGCCGGTCGCGGTGCCACCCGCCCCACAGCCCGTCGGCGGTATCGGCCAGCCCGTCCTCATGCATCGCACCCGTGACCATGATCATCGCAGCCAGTCCCACGGCCGCCGAAACACCGGCAGGCAGCCCTGATGTCAGCCAGATGGCGACCCCAGCGATCAGCCCCGCCGCCAGCCCGGCCAGCGGCCAGGCCCAGGCCGCCGCCGCATCGCGGCTCGGATCGGGCGGGCCGGGCAGGGGCAGGCGGGTCAAAAGCCCGAGCGCCAAACGGATGTCGCCGAATACCCGGTGCAAAATGTCGGTTCTGGCCATGCCGCGCCCTCCTTTCGGTCGCAATCCTTTTCCCGATCGGCCATACCGGCCCGGACATGACCTTGCAATGAAAGAGACACCGATCGCCATGACCGCTCCCTTTACCTCGCTTGCCGAATTCCAGGCCCTTCTTTCTGCCGCCCCCGGGCCTGACAGTGCCGCGCGCGCCGGCGCTGAGGCGCGCAATGGTCAGCTGACCAAGCCGCCCGGCGCGCTTGGCCGGTTGGAGGATCTGGCGATCTGGTATGGTGCCTGGCGCGGCAATGCCCGCCCCGAGATCACCCGCCCGCAGGTGATCGTTTTCGCGGGAAATCATGGGGTTGCGGCGCGTGGCGTCAGCGCCTTTCCGGCCGAGGTCACGGTTCAGATGGTGGCCAATTTCAAGGCTGGCGGGGCCGCAATCAACCAATTATCCAAAGCCGCCGGCGCGAGGATGGATGTCCATGCGCTGGATCTGGACCGGCCAACGGATGATTTCACGCAAGGCCCCGCGATGGATGAGGCGGGCGTTGTTGCAGCACTTCTGACCGGCTGGAACGCGGTCGATGACCGTGCCGATCTTTTGGTGACCGGCGAGATGGGCATCGGCAACACGACCTCGGCCGCCGCCATCGCCTATGCGCTTTATGGTGGCGATGCGGCCGACTGGACCGGGCGCGGCACCGGCGTCGATGATGCCGGGCTGGCGCTGAAGATGCAGGTGGTGACTGACGGGCTGGCCGCCAACCCGAGCGCCGAAAACAATGGGCTGGAGGCGCTGCGCTGTCTTGGCGGGCGCGAATTGGCGGCCATGGCGGGCGCGATTGCGCGGGCGCGGGTTCTGGGCATTCCGGTGATACTGGACGGGTTCATCTGCACCGCCGCCGCCGCCTGCCTGCACGCGGCCCATAAGGGCGCGCTGGATCACGCCGTGGCCGGGCATCTGTCAGCCGAGGGTGCACATCAGGCGCTGCTGACCCGGATCGCCAAAGAGCCGCTGCTGGCGCTTGGCATGCGGCTTGGCGAAGGGTCGGGCGCGGCGCTGGCGATCCAGATCCTGAAAGGGGCGGTGGCCTGTCATTCGGGCATGGCAACCTTTGCCGAGGCCGGTGTGGCCGCAGGCGAGGGCTGATCCCCCTCTCCCTCCTCCTCCTCCGGGCTATCCTGCATCAGGGAATCGGGTAGCTCGGCCGCGTCAATCTGCGTCGCCAGCGCGGTTTCCAACGTGTTGTTCAGCTCGCGCGCGCGGGCCAGATATTCCTCGTTTTCGGTCAAGGGGATGCCCGGTTTCCACAGCTCGGCCAATTCGCGCAGCACCTGACGATCATGGCGGTAGAAGGCCTGTTCGACCTCATGCGCCTCATATTCCGAAAGCCCGGTATTTTCCAGCACGTAGCGCGCCGCGCGCAGGGACCCGTCAAACATCTCGCGGACAATGTCATTGGCCCCGGCCTGAAACAGTTCATAGACATGCACCCGGTCAAAGGCGCGGGCCACGATATGCAGATCGGGGCGGCGCTGGCGGGCATAGCGCACCAGCCGTTTGGCCGCTTCCTTGTCATCCATCGCCACGACCAGCACCCTGGCCTGATCGAGACCCGCCGCATGCAGCAATTCGGGCCGCGTCGGATCGCCGAAATAGCCGTGATATCCGAACCGTCGCATCAGTTGGATGGTGGGCAGATCATTGTCCAGAACCACGGTGCGTTTGCCGGTCATCTGCACCATGCGATTGACAACCTGCCCGAACCGTCCGGTGCCCGCGATGATGATATCCTCAGGGGCGTCGATCACGTCATCGACGGCCTCATCCTCAACATTGTCGGCGATGTAGGAGACCAGGATATTGTAGAAAATGAACACCAGCGGCGTCAGCAGCATCGACAGGGCAACAACCAGCAGCAGCACCTCGACCAGCGCATCGGGCAGCACATGTTGCGCCACGGCGAATGAGATCAGCACAAAGCCAAATTCGCCCGCCTGCGCCAGGCCAAGGGTAAAGAGCCATTTGTCATGCCGCCGCAGCCCGTAGGACCAGCCGATGACAAAGAGGATCAGCCCCTTCACGATCATGATCGCCAGCGTCAGCCCGGCAATGGTGGCAAAGTTGGAAAACAGCACGCCAAACTTGATGCTGGCCCCCACGGTGATGAAGAAAAGCCCAAGCAGCAGCCCCTTGAACGGCTCGATATTGGCCTCAAGCTCGTGCTTGAATTCGGAATTGGCCAATACCACACCCGCCACAAAAGCCCCAAGCGCCGGTGACAGGCCAACCAGCACCATCAGAAACGCGATGCCGACGACGATGACCAGCGCCACCGCGGTATATATCTCGCGCAGGCGGGCCATATGGACGAACTGAAACAGGGGCCGCGTCAGGAACTTGCCGCCGATGATAACCGCCGCGACCGCCGCAATGGTCACCAATGTCACGCCCCAGGCGGGCATCCCCTGAACCAGCGACATCCCCGTTTCCGCCGCGGCCTGCGCTTCAGCGGCGGGCCGCTGGATGGAGCCATCGGGAGAAAAAGCCGCAGGCAGCGGTGTGGCCAGCAGCGGCATGATCGCCAGCATCGGAATAACCGCAATATCCTGTGTCAGCAGCACCGAAAAGGAGGATCGCCCGCCAGTGGTGCGCAACAGGCCCTTTTCGGTCAGCGTTTGCAGCACGATCGCGGTCGATGACAGCGCAAAGATCAGCCCGACGGCCAGCGCCGGTTGCCAGGCCAGCCCAAGCGCAAAGGCCCCGGCCCCGATGGCTGCGGTCGAAACCACCACCTGGGCGGTGCCAAGATGCAACAGCTTGTCGCGCATTTCCCACAGGCTGCGCGGGTCCAGCTCCAGCCCGATCAGAAACAGCATCATCACCACGCCAAACTCGGCGAATTGCTGCAGGGCGTGCGGGTCGACCCCGGCCTGAAACAGGATCGGCCCGATGGCGATACCCGCGATCAGATAGCCCAGAACCGAGCCAAGCCCGAGGCGCACCGACAAAGGCACCGCAATGACCATTGCGGCAAGGTAGATCGTGGCTTGGAAAAGGATGCTGTCCATGGGGTCTGTTCGGTCTCCTTGCGGGGGTCAGATCGGCAGCGGGGCATCGGCCTTGGGCTGGTCCATGACGATCTGCGATTGCACCCGTGCGACATCGGGATGGGGCAAAAGCCGGCCGTGGATCAACCGGTGCAGCGCCTGCAGATCGGCGCACCAGACCCGGAGCAGGTAATCGGCCTCACCGGTCAGGGTGAAGGCGGCGGTGACTTCGGGGGTGCCGCGCAAGAGGGCGGCAAAGCTGCTGTCAACCTCGGCGCTGTGGGTGCTGAGCTGCACCTGCACGAATGCCTGCACATGAAGACCGACACATTCGGGCGAGACCACGGCGCGCGCGCCGGTCACGATGCCGGCGTTTTCCAGCCGCTGGCGCCTGCGCCCGGCCTGACTGGGCGACAGGTTCAGCATCTCGCCCAGGTCCTGCACGGTCAGTTGCGCATTGCCCTGAATGGCCTCCAGCAGGCGGCGGTCGGTGGCGTCGATCATGTGCGTAATCCTCGCACAAATTCCGTTAAAGGCGCAAAGTTACCGCGCATAATCGGCTATACCACCTTTCATTCGCGCAAACAACGCACAACCCGTGCGATATCTTCGCCAGAGCGAACAGAATCACTCAGGAGACACCCGATGGGCCCCTTCCCGCACAGCGCCCCACGCGCCACCATATCCGCAGAAAACCCGGCCGGAACAGACGGGTTCGAATTTGTCGAATTTGCCCATCCCGAGCCGGAGGAACTGCGCAGCCTGTTTCGCAAAATGGGGTTTGCCCATACCGCGACCCATAAACACAAGGCCATCGAGCTATGGCAGCAGGGCGATGTCTCCTATCTGCTGAACGCCGAGCCGGGCAGCTTTGCGGCGCGGTTTGTCGAGCAACACGGGCCTTGCGCGCCCTCGATGGGATGGCGCGTGGTCGATGCCGCCCAGGCCCTGGCCCATGCGGTATCCAGGGGGGGCACGGAATATACCGGCGACGACAAGGCCATGGATGTGCCCGCGATCATGGGCATCGGCGGCAGCCTGCTTTATTTCGTAGATCAGTATTTCGACCGCTCGGCCTATAATGCCGAATTTGACTGGATCCGCGACGCCCACCCGCAAGGGGCGGGGTTCTACTATCTCGATCACCTGACCCATAATGTCCACAAGGGCAACATGGATGTCTGGTTCAAATTCTACGGAGATCTGTTCAACTTCAAGGAAATCCGGTTCTTCGATATTGCCGGAAAATTCACCGGCCTGCGGTCACGCGCCCTGACCTCGCCTTGCGGTCGCATTCGCATCCCGATCAACGAGGATCGTGGCGAAAAGGGCCAGATCGTCGAATATCTCAAGCGCTACAAGGGCGAAGGCATCCAGCATATCGCGATCGGGACCGAAGATATCTATGCCTCGACCGACCAGATCGCCGCCGCCGGCATCAAATTCATGCCCGGCCCGCCCGAAGCCTATTACGACCTCAGCTATTCCCGCGTGAAAGGCCATGATGAACCGCGCGACAAGATGATGAAACACGGCATCCTGATTGATGGCGAAGGCGTGGATGATGGTGGCGAAACCCGGATCTTGTTGCAGATATTCTCCAAAACCGTGGTCGGGCCGATCTTTTTCGAGTTCATCCAGCGCAAGGGTGATGATGGCTTTGGCGAGGGCAATTTCAAGGCGCTGTTTGAAAGCATCGAGTCCGAGCAGATCCAGCGCGGCGTGTTTGACATCGAACAGGCCGGCTAGAGCGCGTCGCGCCAAATCGAATTCACCGGCCGACCCGAACGCATTCGATTGCGCGAAGGTTGCCTCGGTCCGGGTGATGAATGCTCGAATCCGGTCAGGCGCGACGCGCTATAGACCGGTCTTGGCGCAGCCCCCCGGGGCCATTGCCACAGGCTTCTGCCTCGGGGAGGGGGCAGAAGCCTTTTTCATTTGCCGGAACAGGTTTCGGAAGTCATGACAGGGGAAAGACCCACCAGATGAGGCGCAAAATGAAACGTTCCGAGATCAACCAGATCATGGCCCGCGCCGATGATTTCATCCGCTCCTTCGGCTTTGTCCTGCCGCCCTTCGCCTATTGGAGCCCGGCGGAGATGCAGGCCAACCGGCCCCGGATCGATGCCATCATCCAGGGCGGATTGGGCTGGGACATCACCGATTACGGACAGGGCGATTTTGCGGCCCTGGGGCTGTTCCTCTTCACCCTCAGAAATGGCCGCCAGGCTGATCTGAAACGCGGTGGCGGCATGTGCTATGCCGAAAAGCTGCTGATTTCGCGGCAGGACCAGATCAGCCCGATGCACAGCCATTACCTGAAGGCCGAGGATATCATCAACCGCGGCGGGGCCACGATGGCCATTCAGCTCTACGGCGCAGCCCCCGATGGCAGTTTTGACGAGACCGCGGGCGGAACTGTGCTGTGCGATGGCATGGCGCGCGATTTTCAGCCCGGCGAGGTGCTGCGCTTCCAACCGGGCCAAAGCGTCACCCTGATGCCCGGTGACTGGCACGCTTTCTGGGGCGAAGGCGGCGACGTTCTGATCGGCGAAGTGTCGACGGTGAATGATGATCAGACCGATAACTGGTTCCGCGACCCCATCGGTCGCTTTGCCGATGTCGAGGAAGACGTGCCCCCGACCCATCTCCTGGTCTCGGATTACCCACAGTATCTCTGACCTACTCATTCATCTTGGTAAAAATACCTTGGGGAGCGCGAGGGGTGAAACCCCTCGCCCCGGTCGGCGCGCGTAAGCGCGGCGAAACCCCATCCGGACCTCACCGCCCCCGAATACGCGGGTCCAGCGCATCGCGCAGCCCGTCGCCGATATAATTGACCGACAACACCGTCAGCGAGATTGCCAGACCGGGCCAGATCACCCGCTCAGGGTTGCGTTGCAGCCAGTCGGTGCCATCGAACAGCAGCCGCCCCCAGGTCGGGTAATCCGACGGAAAGCCAAGCCCCAGAAAGGAAAGCGCGCTTTCGGTGATGATCGCGTTGGCAATGCCAAGCGTGGCCGACACCATGATC